>DAOTTW010000371.1:0-16066 GCA_034437615.1 Anaerolineae bacterium
GGTGTATTCTGAAACCGAGCAGAACGAAAAGGCAGTCCGCACCCAACGCTATAAATACATTTACTCGCCAGGGCAGCATATCGAAGAGCTTTATGACATCGGCCAGGATACCTACGAACTGAATAACATCGCACCAACACAACCAGCGGTTGCCGCTGGACATCGCACGTTGTTGCTTGATTGGCTTGTGACATGCGGGTGGGATCGTCATCGCTTCCTTTGAGATAGGGAGGTCACCGAAACCACCAACGGATATGGGGCATGGTGCTTGAATCTGAGTCGTTGACTCTACTGTCCGAGGAGGTGTTAGCCGTCATTAAATACGGCCAATCATCAAAAACCTACCCCTGAAAAGGGGGAATGAGGGGGTGAGGGCCAAGTTGCGGGCAAAACATGCCTGCTTGAGTAGTTAGGCTTTTCCAGCTAAAAAACAAGTCAAATTCTTGCAACATCGGCAATGCGGCTGACGCCGCCCCGGACACCCTATTGGGTGTCCCTACAGGGCATCGTTCGTAGGGACACGGCAAGCCGTGTCCGCAAACCGTGTCCATTATTTTGTTGGGATGGCCTTGCACGAAGGCACAAAGAACACGACGATGCTTGCAGTATGCCACGAAAACAGCCAACGAAGGCTAAAGGTACAGCAGGCGTCGGCGGTTTTAACACTACAATCGTTACTTTTTTTGAGCCATAATAAGCCTTCCAGCCGCAAAACAGCCGAGTCGCATCGGGGAAGCGAGGTGCTATCGTGACGTTAATCGTGTCACGGGCCATTGGGACGCAGATACGGGTATGTTCGTTCGCATATTGTCTTGATGGCCCATAAAAACAACCACCGTATCAATCGACTATTCGGAGTGAACACACATCATGTTCAAACCTGTTGAAGCAAGAGCAGACATCCAGAAATTAGAGCAAGAGCAACTCGAACACTGGCGCAACAAACGCATCTTTGAGCGGACATTAGAAAACCGCGAGGACGCCCCGCGCTATGTGTTCTTTGAAGGCCCACCGACGGCCAATGGTCGCCCCGGCAGCCATCACGTCCTGGCACGTGCCTTTAAGGACATGTTCCCACGCTACAAAGTGATGAACGGCTATTATGTGGAACGGCGCGGCGGCTGGGATACGCACGGCCTGCCGGTTGAAATCGCCGTGCAGAAAGAACTCGGCCTGACCAGCAAAGCCGATGTGGAAGCCTACGGCGTCGCAGCCTTTAACGAGAAATGCCGCAACAGCGTCTTCCGTAACATCGCAGAATGGGAACGCCAAACAGAGCGCATCGCCTACTGGGTGGACCTTGATAACGCCTATGTGACCTTCACCAACGATTACATCGAAAGCGTCTGGTGGATCCTCAAGCAATTCTGGGATAAGGGCTTGCTGTTCCGGGGTTATAAGGTCGTGCCCTACAGCCCAAGCTCCGGCACCGTACTCAGCAGCCATGAGGTATCGCTTGGCTATAAAGAGGTGACGGATACCAGCGTTTACGTGCGCTTCCCGCTGGAAAACCAGCCGGGTGTGTATTTCCTGGCGTGGACGACGACGCCCTGGACGCTGCCCGGTAATGCAGCGCTGGCGGTTGGCCCCAATATTGATTATGTGCAGGTCAAAGGCCCGGTGCGGCACGGCGAAGGCAGCGAAGAGTTGATCCTGGCAGAAGGCTTGCTCAGCGCAGCGCTGACCGACCATGAGGATTACACAGTCGTCAAGCGCATGAAGGGCAGCGAATTGGTCAATCTGCGCTACAACCCGCTGTATCAGTTCTTGCCGACGGACAAGGCACACAATTACGTGCTGCCCGGTGATTTTGTCAGCACCGAGGATGGGAGCGGCATCGTACACATGGCGCCGGCCTTCGGTGCGGATGATGCTGAACTGGGCACGCAATACGACCTGCCGACATTCATCACGGTGCATCCAGACGGCACCTTCATCGACGCAGTAGACAAATTCAAGGGCCTGTGGTTCAAGGACGCCGACGACGAAATCATCACCGACCTGAAAGAGCGCGGCCTGCTGTATCGCACGCAACGCTTCAAGCACAGCTACCCGCATAACTGGCGCGACGACCAGCCCTTGATGTATCTGGCACGCGATACGTGGTTCATCCGCACCACCGCCTACCGTGACAAGCTGGTGAGCCTGAACAAAACGATCAAATGGGTGCCCGAACACATCCGCGATGGCCGCTTCGGTAATTGGCTGGAAGATGTGAAGGATTGGGCGCTAGGCCGTGAGCGCTTCTGGGGGACGCCGCTGCCTGTGTGGATGGACGACCAGACGGGTGATATGCTGTGTGTGGGCAGTGTGGCCGAATTGAGTGAACTCACGGGCCGCGACCTGGGCGACCTGGATTTGCACCGCCCCTACGTCGATGACATCACCTTCCCGAACCCGGACGGCACAGGTGGCACGATGCGCCGCGTGCCAGAAGTGATTGACGTCTGGTTCGATAGTGGCGCGATGCAGGTGGCGCAGTGGGGCTACCCACACAAAGCAGGCAGCGCAGCCAAATTCGAGAACCAGCACCCCGCCGATTACATCTGTGAGGCCATCGACCAAACACGCGGCTGGTTCTACAGCCTGCACGCCATCGCCACCATGCTATTTGAGGACGTGGCGTATAAAAACGTCATCTGCCTGGGCCACATCCTGGACGGTGAAGGCCAGAAGATGTCTAAATCGAAGGGCAATACGGTCGATCCCTGGGAAGTGCTGGCCGAACATGGGGCGGATGCCTTCAGATGGTATCTGTACACCTCTGGCCCACCTGGGGAGCCGCGCCGCTTCTCGGTTGATCTCGTCGGTGAGGTCATCAAGAAGTTCTGGTCTACGCTGTGGAATACCTATCGCTTCTTTGTGGAACTGGCCATCGTGCATAATTGGACGCCGCAGAAGACGCAGGACGCGCTGCCCGTCGCAGAGCGCCACCTGCTAGACCGTTGGGTGCTCTCGGAATTGCATCAGCTTGTGCAGACGGTCACAGCAGCGTATGAGGATTACGACGCAACGCTGGCCACCCGCCCGCTGGAGACCTTCGTGGAGGCGCTGAGCAACTGGTACGTGCGCCGCAGCCGTGAGCGCTTCTGGAATGAAGACCCCGGCGCGTATGCGACGCTGTACGAATGCCTGACGACGGTTGCGCTGTTGTTGGCCCCGACGATGCCGTTTTTAAGCGAAGCGCTCTATCGTAATCTGGTGCGGCAAGTGGACGAGAACGCACCCGATAGCGTGCATCTGGCGCAGTGGCCACAGGCCAACGCCGACCTGATTGACAAAACGCTCATCAGCGAAATGACGCTGGTGCGCCGCCTCATCAGCCTGGGCATGAACGCCCGTAACAGCGTCGAACTCGGCGTGCGGCAGCCGCTCAGCAGCGCCACCTTCGGCGTCGTGCTGGCCAGCGAACGTGAGGTCGTGCGCCGCTATGAGGCCATCATCCGCGACGAACTGAACGTGAAGGCTGTGGCGCTGCTCAGTGAGGGCGAAGGCGTGACCAGCTACAAGCTCGCGCCGGTTTTCTCTAAGCTGGGGGCGAAGCTGAAGCAGGACATGCCGAAGGTCAAGAATGCGCTGACGGACGCCACACCAGAGCAGGCCGCCGCATGGGGCCGCACGCTGCTGGATGGCGGCACGATCAGCGTGAGCGTGGATGACAAAAGCTATGACCTGAACGCCGATGAAGTCGAGGTCCGGCAGGAAGCCGCAGAGGGCTTTGTGATCGCAGAGGAACGCGGCTACGTGGCGGCGCTGGATGCCAACATCACCGATGACCTGTTCATGGAGCGCCTCTCGCGGGAGGTGCGGCGCTGCATTCAGGATTCCCGCCGCAGCGCCGATTTTCAGATTGACGACCGCATCAATGTGGTCTACAGCGCCACTGACCAACTCAAGCAAGCCATTGAGCGCTTCAGCGACGCCATCAAGCAGGAAACGCTCGCGCTGACGCTGGAAGAAGGCACGCTTGATGATAGCAACGGCTTCCATCGTGAAGAATTCAGCTTCAAGGGTGATCTGAAGGACGAGAAGCTCGTCGTCGGCGTCAAGCTGGCCCGATAACAGCCGATATTTAGACACATTCCACAATCAATAGCCAGGGCAGGTCGCAGTATGTGGCCTGCCCTGCTTGTTTTTTGTCACATCTGCTGTATATTTATCGGGATTCACGAAAATTTTGCGCTGATCGTTGGCAACTTTGCCATAGTACCGCCGCGTTAGACCCGTTTACAATCACACCGCATTAGGGAAAGTACACATGGTAGACAATAACTCAGCGACGTTACAGGCACTCTTGCGCTTTGCGCTACCACTGGGCACATCGCTCATCACAGGTGAACCCAATACGACTGTTGATTGGTCTGTAACGGTACGGGCACAACCACCCGATGTCCCCACGATCTATGGTGGCGAACTGGCGCTTGTCTCAATGAGCATTCTGGGCAGCTACGATAATCGCATCACCGCCGCCGGGGTCATCGCCAACCTAGCGGACGCGGGCGTGCGTGCTGTCGCCATTGAGGGCGAGATCACACCTACAGCCATCACCGTCGCCAACGAGCGCGAGGTGAGTCTGCTGGGCTTGCCGGATAACATCAGCCTTTCTGGTGTGGAACGCGCCGTCAATAAATTCCTGGTCAATCAAACCTCACAGTTGACTGAACGCGCCATCGAAATCCAGCGCCAGCTAACAGCCTTGGCCGCAGAAAACCGCGATCTGAACAGCTTATTACAGGTGATGGCCCGCGCCACCGCCAAGCCGATTGTCATTCACGATGACGCGGGCGTGCTGATGGGGCAGGTCTTCCCGGCGATCAACCGACGGGGGAACGCGGGCCGTACCATGCTGCAAAATTTGCCCTATGGCAACTTTCAGAAGTGGCTGAACAGCGAAGCCGCCAGCAGTAACGGCGATGGCAAGCCCCTGAAAAGCCCCATCGGTCACACGGCTGTACTGAAGGGCGAAAAGCGCGTGGCGGGGTATCTGTCGTTGGTGGATAAAGACGCCGAGCTAGATGATTTTGACCGTTTGGTGCTGTTGTATGGCGCGGATGTCTGCGCGATTGAACTGGCCAAAAATCGGGCGATTGCCTCCGCAGTGGAGCAGGCGCGTGGGGATTGGGTGCAGATGTGGCTGAGCGGCACGCCTGCGGATGACGATTTGCTGGCGACACGCGCCCAACAAGCCGGCTTTGACCCCGACGCGCTGTACGTGGTGGCGGTTTTCCGGCCCTCTGCGGATAGCGGCCAGGCATTGCCGCTGGAATCGCTGATTTCGCTGGTGCGCGACGACATGGCCCGCCGTCAACTCGGCGGCGCAGTCGGTCAATACGTGGATGTGATTGTCGCGCTGTATCCGCTGGATAGCACCAGCCAGCTAGAGCGCAGCCGCAGCCACATCACAGAGCTACGCGCACAACTGGCGCTACGCACGCCAAGCGGCATCGTGGCCTCTGGCGTCAGCCGCCCCTGCCAGGGCCTGACGAACTTACGAGAAGCCTATCGTGAAGCTAAAGATGCGGTCAGCATTGCGCATGAACTGGGCGAGCATGAGGATACGACGTATTACGGTGATCTGAAGCTGTATCAACTGTTGCTAGCGCTGAAAGAGCGCAATTTAGAGCATATGCGCAGCTTCTATGAGGAAACGCTTGGCCCATTGGTCGAGCATGACAAGCGCAAACAGAGCGACCTTGTGCGCACGCTCAACGGCTTCTTCACGGCGAACGGCAATCTGGCCAAAGCCGCGCAAGATTTAGACGTACACCGCAATACGTTGGTTTATCGGCTGGAACGCATCAGCGAATTAACCGACCTGGACCTGAACGACGCCGACAACCGCCTGATTTTGCACCTGGCGCTGAAGACTCAGCGTGTGCTGGCGACCTTGCCGCACAGCAACACCACAGGCCGCGAACGCGATAACGCCGCTTATCGCGTCACGCGGTAGACCTCAGCGCGGAAGAATTCGGCCAGCAATTCACGCTCAGCATACTGCGTCGGGTCCTGGATGCCGTTGACGCGCAACACGCTATTCACATCCTGCGCATACTCGCTGTTGACTACCACGACGATGCTATGCCGTTCGCCAGGCTGCTCTAGCGCGATGTCGTCTATGCTGTACAGCCACATGTAATAGCGCAACGCTTCGCCCGATGGGTGTTCGTACAGCACGCCCTCACCCGCTTGCACGACGCCATCCAGCAGCAGCGTCACCTGCTCTGCGTTGCGAAAGGTGCCCGTCTCAATGGAGCGAACCGGCGCGAAGCTCAGGCGGATCCACAGTCCGCCAGCGATCAACACCAGCAATGGTAACACAGGCAGCACGTAACCCAGGCGCAGACGCGGCACACGCTGCACCGACCAGACAATCCCCGCCGCTGCCGCGCCGAAATACAGCGGCAGCAAGGACAACCATACGCGCTCAAAGGGGATGACGCGCTGCACAAGCACCACCAGCAGGCTCCACAGCACGAGCGGCAGCAACAGCGGCACCGGATGGTCCGCAACACGCCGATGCCAGAACAGCCCGACGACCAGCCCCACGAATAACACAGGCAGCCAGAATACCGGAATCGCGTTATGCCACTGTCCCAGCGTCCTGCCGATGCCAGCAGGTAATTGCGCGGCGAAATCGCTGAAAGGTTGTGCCACGACATAGCTATTGCGCACGATAGCACCCAGGCCCGATACGATCAGCACAGGCGCATACAGCAGCAGCGTCAGCGCCGCGCCAGCGATAACGGTTAGCGCAAACGCAAGCAGCAGCGGACGCCGCTTGTCTGCTGGATTTTCCAGCCAGATAGCCAGCAGCAGCCACACATATAGCCCGCCGATGGCATACAGTGCAGTCGGAATGGTGTAGAAGGCCAGCGCAGATAAGACCGCCAGCAAAGCCCAGCCTGCATGATGATTGTGCTTACGCAGGTGGTGCGCAACCGCGACGGCAAGCAAGAACAGCAGCGTTTGCAGCGTGTAGCCACGTGCGTTCACGCTGTATTCGATCAGCACAGACGAGACCGCCACGAATGCCGCCGCCAACAGCCCCGCATCCCGATTATACAAGCGCCGCACCGTGTAATAGGTCGCTGGCATCAGCAGCAGGCCGGACCAAAAGGCAGGCTGCCGGATAACCCACTCAGCGCCCGTGAAAAGCCGCGTAAATAGATGCACGAACAGCGTATGAAACAGGTGATTGTTGGGGGCTGCGTAATCGGTCAGCGCCAGATAAAGCGGTTTGCTGGCGAAATTCAGGTACGTCACGGCTTCGTCGGTGCGGATGGGCTGCTGTATGAACGTCCAGCGCAGCAAGCCGCCGAATACGATCAGCAGCAGCAGCATGTCACGCTGCCAACGCGGGTCATCGCGCCACCACAGGCGCACATCGGCCAACAGGCTACCCCCTGCCCGCCACGAATCCGCCAGCAGAGCGCCCACAAACACGCTGATGTGTGCACGCAGCGCATACGTCAGCACCGCCAGCAGCAGCAAGGTTACACCGCTGATGCGCGTGCCCGTAATTGTCTCTGCGGATAGGCTGCGTGATACCAAGATGGGCAGAAGCCACAACAAGAGGGCCATAAACGCGAGTATGAGCGTGGGCAAAACCTGTAGGGTGCGCTTCAGCACAAGGCGACCTATGGGCAAACGTGAGGAACGCGCCGTATTCTACGGGCGGTGACCTGCTAATCATAGCCTGACCGTCGGTAACTACTCAAGGCATGTTTTTTAGCGCTACCCGCCATCAAACAGCACTCAGTATATGCGCTTTTCTGACCCGCCGCTTATCTTGGTTTTACGCTTGGGTGTTATCTATGGTATGCTCAAGCGTTATTATTGACAGTGGAGGTCTAAAAAATGTCGGAAACATTTACATTCCAGGCAGAAACACAGCAATTGCTGGATATTCTGGTGCATTCGCTATACACCGAGCGCGAAATCTTCTTGCGTGAACTGGTTTCAAACGCATCGGACGCGCTTAACCGGATGCAATTCGAGCAGTTGACGAATCAGAACGTCATGAACCCGGATTTAGAACTGCGTATCGCCATCAGCGTTGATGAAGAGGCAGGTACGCTGACCATCAGCGATACAGGCGTGGGCATGACCCGCGACGATATGATTGAAAACCTGGGTACGATTGCCCGCAGTGGTGCCAAGCGCTTCATCGAAGCTATGAAGGAAGCCCCTAATAAGAGCGCCACACAGGACATCATCGGTCAATTCGGCGTCGGCTTTTACAGCGTGTTCATGGTCGCGGATAAAGTGCGCGTGGTCTCACGCTCATTCCAACCGGATGCCGAAGCAGTCGCGTGGGAAGCAGACGGCGGCACTAGCTATCGCATCGAAGCAGCGGAGCGCGAAGAACGTGGTACGGACATCACTATCTACCTGAACGAAGAAGCCAAACAGGACTTCACGCAGGAATGGCAGATTAAAAACACTATTCAGCGCCATTCAAACTACGTCACGTTCCCGATTTACGTGGGTGAGGCCGAAAATCCGGTCAACGATCAGCAAGCTATCTGGCGGCAAGCGCCTGCTGAGATCGAAGAGGATACCTACAACAACTTCTACCGCATGATGACGATGGATTTTGGCGAGCCGCTGCACCGCATCCACATGCGTGCTGATGTGCCGCTGCAATTCTACGCGCTGCTGTTCGTCCCCTCGTCTGGTGAACAAAATATGTTCAGCCTGCGCAAAGAGCCGGGCCTGAAATTGTACGCCCGCAAGGTGCTGATTCAGGAATACAACAAGGACCTGCTGCCGGAGTACCTGCAATTCGTGCAGGGTGTGGTGGATAGCGAAGATTTGCCGCTGAACGTCAGCCGTGAGAGCGTGCGCGCTGACCGCATCATCGCACGCCTGCGCACCAGCCTGAAAAACCGCGTCCTGGGCGACCTGAAGAAGATGGCCGCCAAAAATCACGATGAAAAGGCGGACGACGGCGAGCAAGATAACTACCTGAACATCTACAAGCAGTTCGGGCGTTTCTTGAAGCAGGGGTTGGTGGCGGCACCAGAGGACCGCGACGACCTGACGCAACTGCTGCTGTTCAATACCACGCTGGACGACGACGAAAACACCTGGTACGCGCTGGATGAGTACGTTGGGCGCATGGCAGAAGGCCAGAACGAGATTTACTACATCATGGCGGATGATTTCACCAGTGCACGCCGCAGCCCACACCTGGACGCCTTCCGTCAGCGTGGCATTGAAGTGCTGTATTTCACCGATCCGGTTGACCCCGTAATCCCGATGGGCCTGAGTGATTACAAGGGCTATAAGCTGCGCTCGGTGGACGAATCCGATATTGACCTGCGCGATGTGGGCACGACGCCAGCGGATGAGCCGCAAGAGGCCACTGAGCCGCTGCCGGAAGACACCTTCGGCACCTTACAGGAGCGCGTGAAAAATGTGCTAGGTGGCCGCGTGAGCGACGTGCGCGAGAGCAAGACGCTTGTGGGTAGCCCGGCGCGTTTGGTCAGCACAGACGGCGGCGCACAGCGGCACATGTTCCGTATCAACCGCCTGCTGGACCGTGAATTTGAATTGCCCGTGAAAACGCTGGAACTGAACCCGCGCCATCCGCTGATGCACAACCTTGTGAGCATGATGCAGGCCAACCCCGGCAATCAACTGATTGACGTGGCGATAGAACAGGTCTTTGAAACGGCACTGCTGCAAGACGGCATCCACCCCGACCCGGCAGCAATGGCCGAGCGCTTGAATTTGCTGTTGCAGGCCGCGACGGGTAGCGCCGCCGACGCGCTGAATTTCGGTCCGGTAGCGCCGCAGGTCGTCAGCCCACCAGAGAATGACGATAACGAAACAGCAGGGTAGCATCCAGGGCGACTATTCGCAGCGATCAGGTAGGGACGCGCCGAGGCGCGTCCGTCGAGACCCTGTCGCCAGCGTGATGCAAACGTAGGTGCCGAGCCTCATGTGTCGTCCCCTTCGAGCAGCCCTTCCTGAGTGTCTGCATTGCGCACCAACAGCACCGACCCGACGCCCTCAACCAAGCTGTGCAGGCGCACGCTGTAGGTCTCGGATTCGACCATTTCCGGTAGATGCATCCCTAGAATGGTTAAATCGCTGTCCTGGCTATATTCGGTGATGACATCAGCAATGGGTTGGCTGCGGTCCTCGCGCACGATGCAGACCGGCTCAGCCTTCACGCGGACGGTTTTCAGGATACCGCGCATATGCGCCTGGGTCGCTTCGACGGCCTCGTCGCTATCGACAATGCGCTTCAGGTAGACCTTGACGTTACGCCAGCTTGGATGCTGCTCAATCAGGTGCACCAGCAGCAGCATTAAATCCTCGTTGCCGCCGCGCCCCTGCCACCAGACGTTAATGCGCTTGCGCTTGCCGAAGCCGCGTTCGGGGTCCCATTTTAAGAAGAGCACGTTTTTCTGTAGTGCGACTAGATGCCGCATCAGTCGAATCTGATTAGCGCGGCCATCGGGGTTGCGGCTCCAACCAAGCAGCACCGTATTGGCCTTCAGGCCACCGACCCCGGCAGCCTGCGCGATGGTCAGCGCCCCCTCAGTGAATGTGGGGGCTACGTCCACCTCTACGAAGGCGCTCATATGGTACTTTTCGATGTAGGTGCGGATGCTTTTGGCGGCTCGCTGACGCATCCCGCTTCCGGCGATTTCCTGAATATCCCCGACGATCAACTGAAAGAAGGTCACGATGCCATGCCCCTGATTCAGCCATTGCGAGACCTCGACTAATTGCTGACGGTTGTGCGGTTGCCCGGTGAAAACCATGATATTCGGTCGCCAATTCTTAACGGACCAGTGCTGCCAATTCTCGTCTTCCATGCGCAGCAGGGCGAAGCGTGCCAACGCGAACCAGACACCGCTGCGTACATCGCCCCAGGTATGCTCGATCTGGCGGCGCTGTAAATAGACGTAGAAGCCATAGCTCACGAAGATAGCAAAGATAGTTGCTAGCGGGTCAATCAGGAACATGGCCCCATAACAGCCTATTGCACCCAAGAACGACACCCACCAGGGAATTTTGAAGCGTGGCCGATAGCTTGGGTTGCCGACGACCTTTTCAATTGTGGAGGCCAGATTGACCATGCCGTAAGTGTTCAGGAAGAACATCGAGATGATCGGCGCGACCACGTCCAGATCCCCCAACCAGATGACCGTCAACGCAACCACACCTGTAATCAGCACGGCCATGCGCGGTTCGGTCTTGCTGCCCATCGTGGAGCCGATCCAGCGCGGCACGACGGCATCACGGGCGATGGCCTGTAGCGTGCGCGGTGCCGCCAATACGCTGCCCAGCGCTGACGAGAGCGTGCTGGCCCACACACCCGCCAGGATCAACTCTGGTATGATGGCGACGCGCTGCATGGCCAGGTTATCCCCGATGAGTTGATCTGCGGTGCTGGTGAACGCAAACGCCAGCACAACCAGCACGTAAATTACGAAGGTGAACAGGATCGAGCCGATGGTGCCGATTGGGATGCTTTTGCTGGGGTCTTTCAGGTCACCTGATAGGCTGGTGCCGACCTCGATGCCCGTCACCGCCGGGAAGAAGACCGCGAACACCACCCAGAAGTTTACGCCCTCCGTGTAATTCGCTTGCAGGTTTGGCGGCACGTAATTCGTGAACGAGCCGACGAAGAACGAGACCAGCGCCGCTAGCAGAATCGCAAGAATGACATACTGGATGCGCAACGCGAAATCGGCCCCTGTGTAGGCGATGCCCACGAATAACAGCGTGACGCTTGTGGCGATCAGACGCGGGTCGATCTGCTGGAAGAATTCGACGGCGAGCAGCGCTTCGGTGAAACCAATGATGTAGAACGCGACTGAAATCGCCTGCGACAGATACAACGGGATGCCGATAGCGCCGCCGATTTCCAGCCCTAGTGAGCGTGAAATCAGGTAGTAATTGCCGCCTGCCCTGACCCTCATATTGGTGGCCACAGCCGAGAGCGATAGGCCCGTCAGCAGCGAAATCATGTTAGCCAGCGTGACGATGCCGAGTGCCCCCCACAGGCCCGCCTGCCCGACGACCCAGCCACTTCGCAAAAATAGGATAATGCCCAGAATCGTAAGGACATTGGGGACGAAAACCCCTGCGAATGTGCCGAAGCGTGCTGCGCTGTTACTGCTTGGGCGCTCCTGCTGTTTTGTTGGTTGTGTCATGCGGCCTAGTCTTCCGTTAAGCTCATCGTGATGTCAGCGTCGAATGCTGGCAAGATGCGCTGATGTTAGTGCGCTCAGGCGTATTCTACAACGGCGAACGCCTGAACAATTGCCTCATGATATGTTTAACGAGTCCTAGCCACATCGTTAGTAGCCCATCACCTGTGTTTTGTATTATCCTGATGTGTACTCATAATTCACACACAGGATAGAAACTATGTACGCGAGCTTTCGGCGCTATATGCGCACGGACGAAGACGCAAAGCTAAAGAATAACCTGACGTGGCCATTGGTCAAGCGCGTTATGGGGTATGGTCGTCCATATTGGCGGCACATTATCGGGCTGTTGCTGGTGATTTTGGCGACAACGGGCCTGGGTTTGCTCACACCGCTGATCTTCCGCGATATTATCGACAATGTGCTGCCCAATCAGGATACAACCCGCCTGAACGTGTTGGCGCTGGGTCTGGTACTGATCCCGATTGTGAGCGGCCTCATCCGCGTGGTGCAGCGCAAACTCAATTCTACGATTGGCGAGGGCGTCATCTACGATTTGCGCGTGGGCCTGTTCTCACATCTGCAACGCTTATCGTTGCGCTTCTTCACGAATACCAAAACGGGCGAGATCATCAGCCGCCTGAATAACGATGTGGTCGGCGCACAAAACGCTATCAGCAGCACTGTCGTGGACATCGTGACCAATACGATTACAGTTGTGGCGACGCTGGCTGTGATGCTTACGCTGGAATGGCGCTTAACCCTCGTCGGCGTAGCTGTGCTGCCGCTATTTATCTTCATCGCGGGCCGGCTGGGTAATCGTCTGCGTGATATTGCCCGTGAGCAGCAGATTACGCAAGCCAAGATGAACGCCCTGATGAACGAGACCCTGAATATCAGCGGGGCGCTATTGGTCAAGCTCTTCGGGCGCACCAGTGATGAAATCGGGCGCTTTGATGAACGCGCCAGCGAAGTGCGTGATGTCGGCGTCAGGCGTGGCGTCATCAGCAGCCAATTCTTCGTATTGCTGGGTCTGGTCGGTGCGACGGGCACGGCGCTGGTGTACTGGATCGGTGGTCATCTGGTCATCGGTGGTGATTTCACGGTTGGTACCATTGTGGCCTTCGGCGCATACCTGACGCAGCTTTATGGCCCGATGCAAGCGCTGACCAACGCCCCGGTTGATTTTGCGACCTCCGTTGTCAGCTTTGAGCGCGTCTTTGAAATCATCGACCTGCCGATAGAGATTGACGAAAAGCCTGATGCGGTAGAACTGGCGGATGTGAAGGGCGAGATCGTCTTCGATGACGTGAGCTTCCGCTATGATGTCGATGAGTCGCTGATCCTGTCGGATGTCAAGCGCTACGGTCAAAACGAAGTCGGGGCGGCGCTTTCTGGTGCTGCCCCGCGCAACGGCAAGAACAGCAAAAACGGCGTGAATGGCCAGGATGCCAAGCCTACGAGCCAGGCGCGTACAGATGCGCTGCAAAATATCTCAATCCGCATTGAGCCAGGGCAGCTTGCGGCGCTGGTGGGGCCAAGCGGCGCGGGTAAAACCACGATGACGTACCTGGTGCCGCGCCTGTACGACCCGTCATCGGGGCGCATTACGTTGGATGGCCACGACCTGCGCGACATCAAGCTCAGCACGCTATCCGAGCATATCGGCATGGTGACGCAGGAGACGTTCTTGTTTAACGACACGATCCGCACGAACCTGATATATGCGAAGCCGGACGCCACCGACGCGGAAATCCAGTCCGCGTGCAAAGCCGCGAACATTCATGATTTCGTGATGGGCCTGGAAAATGGCTACGATACGGTGGTGGGTGAGCGTGGCTATCGCCTGAGTGGTGGCGAAAAGCAGCGCATCGCCATTGCCCGCGTCATCCTGAAAGACCCGCGCATTCTGGTGCTGGATGAAGCGACAAGCAACCTTGACAGCCAATCCGAGGCGCTGATTCAGGATGCCTTGCAGAAGGTGCAGTCGGGCCGTACCAGCATCGTCATTGCGCACCGCCTGAGTACGATCTTAGCGGCAGATCGCATCTTCGTGATGGATCGCGGCGAAGTAGTCGAACAGGGCACACACGACGAATTATTGGCGCAGGGCGGCCTCTATGCTGGCCTATACGAGACGCAGTTCAGCGCTGAGCGCGATGTCGCAATGGGCGACTGATTGACCGAGGGCTAAAGGTCAAGCTGCTCGTGTAAAAACGCCGCAATGATGTCTGCCATCTGCTCAGCAGCGGCAGGCATCAGGTGCATACCATCAAACGTATACGTGTAGCCCCACTTTTGCCGCTCCGCTTCGTAATCCGCCCAATCTGTTCCGCTGCGCTCCCCGATCACCTGAATAAAGCGCAAATCCACCGAGTCGCGCTCTATCGGCTCATCCGGCGTGAAGGTCTCGCATAAATCCAGCACAGGCACATTCATACGATCTGCGACCTGCTGCGCACGCGCCGAAAACTGCTTGCGGATTTCGATTAATTCGCGGCTGTATTCTGTGGGCGGCAAGCCTACAAGCGGCTGCGCAAAGGCCAGTTGAATCTGCGAGAGTAGCTCACGGTAGGCGCTGGTGAAGTGCTCCGGCGTCACGATGCCGTCTTTGATGCCCTTTGCCCGCCGATAATAGGGGCGCGTCCTCGGCATACTGTATGAGACCGCATCATTGCCGCCCACCATCGTAAAAACGGCGTCGGGTGTTTCTGTTTCCAGCACGTATTCGACGCGCCGCAGCAGGTTCAGCACGGTGTCGCCGCCGATACCCGCGTTTACAATTTCATGGTCGGGCAGTTGTGCTGCTACGTGTGGTACGAAGTTGCCGCCGTAGCCACCCCACGTCAGGCTATCGCCTAGAAAAACGATCTTCATGCGTCCTGCGCTTCCTGATTCGCGTCATTGTCTTGGTTGTTACGCAGCATCTCCTGCACCAGTTGCACGACGTTGATGCGGGGCAAATCCGCACGCCAGAAGATGTCGGCATCCAGCTTAAAGCCTTGCAGCACGGCGCTATGATAGCTGTTGTTGTCATCGAGGCGTGCTCGTTGGTATTCGCCGTCTGTGCCGCGTTGCCAGAATGATGTTGCGGCGATGATGGGGTCAACAATCCAGTATTCGCGCACACCGCCTGCTTCGTATTCCAGCAATTTTTCCATGTAGTCGCGGCGTTCGCTGGATTCTGACACCACCTCAACGACTAAATCCGCAGGCCCCGCGATCTGTAAATCCTTGATTATGCCGCTGTTGCTGTCCATCACGACCATCACATCAGGTGAACGTCCGGGTAAATCGGGGCGTGGGCGCATGACAACAGGTTCATGCAAGATGCGGCCTTTTTCATAGTTTTCTGGAACCATCGAGAAATACACCCGGAATAAAGAAATCAAAAAAGATGTAATGTCACCATGTCTAATGTAAACTGCGGACATCTCGATAACCTTTCCGTTTACCCATTCGACGTGCTGCGCGTCAAAGCCGTGCAGAAAGTCCTCATAGCTGACGTTTTCAGCGATGACCTTGCCGCTAGGCGCGACCTTGATGGGGCTGCGTGTGGGTGTGGTTTCTGGTGCTGTCATGGCATCACCTCGTTAACTTACATTATCTATCAACGAATTTTCCAGTTTTTCGTAGCGGACGCAGCAAGCCGCGTCCCTACATGACCACTGTGAACCGCAGGGACGCCGTTCTTGGCGTCCGAGGTGGCGTAACTGCTTAGCCCTGACCCCAAACCCCTTTTCAGGGGTAGGTATTTGGTTTTTCGTTGTTCCTGTGTGGCAGACGCACCAGTGGCGCGTCCCTACAGACCTGTTGTGAATGATTGCGATCCTGTAGGGACAGGGCACTGACCTGTCCGGGGCGGTTTGCACCGCCTCGGACACCCCATTGGG
>DAOTTW010000372.1:0-6213 GCA_034437615.1 Anaerolineae bacterium
GGTGCGTACTTTTGTGGCCGGGAACAGCAGCAAAAATGCACCCATAACGCCCGAAATCGCACCGCTAGCCCCGATGATGAAGCCGCCATAGCCGGGAACGCCCACACTGCATGTGACGCCACCGAACAGCGCATGAGCCGTGTGCGCCGCAAAACCTGAAATCAGATAAAAAATCAGGAAATTGCGATGGCCGAAGTACGATTCGACCTTCGGGCCGAACACCCACAGAAACAACATGTTCATCAGCAGGTGCGCCAGGCTGCCATGCAAGAACAGACTGAAAAGGCCATTGCGCAGCAGGATGCCGAGCGGTTGTTCGCCCACATAGCACACGCTCAGCGCGAACTTCTCGAAGAAAGCGATACGCGCAGCATCGCCGCCGAAGCCGACGCCGAACTGCACGCTGAAGACCGCGATGTTTATCAACAGCAGGAAAAACGTGATGTAGCCGCGAAACGATGTGCGGCCAAATGTCCCAATAGGTAACATAGACCCCGCCTAATCCAGATGCTCAAATGGATCGACCTTCGGCGCAGACTTGAACAGCGTCACGACGAAGACGACCAGCATCCCGAAGAAGAAGCCGATAATCTCATCCCAGAATGGCGTCAGTTGACCTGACAGCACATCATTCTCACCGAAGATCGACGCCACCAGATAGAACAGAATGAACAAAAACGCCGGAACGTTATAGCCACGCGATAGCAGAATGACATCCACGCGCTTATTCGGGAAGAGCAACAAAAACGCACCCAGGAGCGCCGCAATCGCACCGCTTGGCCCGAATAACGTCTGACATTCACCAGGGCTGAGCAGTAGGTTTGCACCATGCCCGACCAGGCCCGCCAGCAGGAAGAACCCCACAAAGTTGCGATGCCCAAGCCAACGCTCGACCAGTGGCCCGAAGACCCACAGCGTCAGCATATTCAGGAACAAATCAAAGATGGATAGATGCAAAAACATGCTGCGCACAGCGTCCGTCAGGCTGTGTATGAACGACTGTTGGCCTAGCGTACAGGTCACCAGGGCGTAATCTTGCAGCATACTCTCGAAGGGCTGTGCCGCACGTGCGGAAATCACAATGGCCCACGTAAAGAAGTAAACGCTAATCACCAGCAACGCAAAAACCCCATAGGGGCGGTAATTGACTAGGCCAGCTCGTCTGTGTAATCTCATGGC
This sequence comes from Anaerolineae bacterium, assembly GCA_034437615.1. Classification (GTDB taxonomy): domain Bacteria; phylum Chloroflexota; class Anaerolineae; order Aggregatilineales; family Phototrophicaceae; genus DAOTTW01. The sequence goes on from DAOTTW010000372.1 coordinate 1,180, forward strand.
CAATTCCCACGATAACAACCTGTTGTCTAAGCAAAGATTAGCACAAGCCGACCATCTGATGCAAGCAACGTTAGGGCAACGCTCAGGCCAGTCATCACCTGACCCGTTTGCGCTGGGTTGATGGCATAGGCCGTTATGCCTTGCTTAGTCCCTTAGTCCCGCTATGTCTGTTTTATACACTTTGCTACATCTTTTTGTGTTAGGCTAACTCGTATGGGCGCAAAGCAGCTTACAAATCCATGACAAAAATCATTGAGAAACAATTGACAAAGTGCACGATTGATGATGTAATCTTAATTAATACGCCGCCCTTTTGGTGTTAGCATAAGAACAGAGCGTTAGACCACATCATAGGCAGACTCAAAAAAATGTCTTGTTGCGAAATTGCAGAATTAAAAAGCTGTACTATACAAAAAAGTGACAAACATAAAGGTGGCGTCCGATCATGAGACATATGCATAAAACCATAACCATAATCACAAGCCTGCTCGCGCTTTGCTTGCTATTGGTTGGCACCGTACAAGCGCAGTTCCCGCCCGTACCAGGTGATTCTAGCGATGAAGCGGAAGCCGTAGAACCGTTCGAGATGCCCGTGCTGGATCAGCTAACGGGCCAGATGATACAGACCTCCCCCACTGGCGCACTCATCGAGCAGCCCAATGGCCTATACGTGCTTGCGCTAGAGAACGCCGACACAACGACGGCGTGGCGATACAGCCAGCCCTCCAGCGCACAGGGCACGGTCCAGACGCGGGCCGTCTCACGCGGGTGGCGTGAACAGAAGGGCTTGCGTGGCCAGGGGACGCTGACTGCTGAAGGGTTAGAACTGCGTTTGATCCTGCTGACGCCGTTCCTGAACCCCGAAACGGGCATCCTGAGCTATACGGTGCTGGTAACCGAAATTATCCAGCCACGCACAGACGACCCCACCAGCGTCTTGCTGAACCGCACCTTTGATAGCCCGATGCAGCTTGAGGTTGACCTGAACACGCAATTTCTGGATTTGCTGGTCGAGGGCGTGAATGCCTCCGTAGCCAATCAGCGCGATTGCACCTGCCCACCGGGAACGCCGGGCTTCCTGTGTGAAATCTGCGAGAGTGGCGGCATTTAAGTTCGTGCTGTGTGTGGGCGGATAGTCCGCCCACCACAAGCCGAAAACCTACGGGTATTTGCGATTCAACAGGCGTGCATACGGTATCGTCTCGCGCACATGGCTCAGGCCGCAAATCCAGGCCACAGTCCGCTCAATCCCCTGACCAAAACCGGCATGAGGCACACTGCCATATTTGCGCAATTCCAGGTACCAGGCGTAATTTTCCGGTGGCAGGTGATGCTCCTTGATCTTCTCTAGCAGCAAATCCGCGTCGTAGATGCGCTCGCTACCGCCGCAAATCTCGCCGTAGCCTTCTGGGGCCAGCAAATCCACACTGCGGCAGACTTCCGGGCGGCCCTCAACGGGCTGCATGTAAAACGCCTTGACCGCAGAGGGATAGTGATAGACGAACACCGGACGGTCAAACATCTCTGCCAGGGCGGTTTCGTGCGGACTGCCGAAATCCTCGCCCCATTCGATCTTGAGCAGGTCTTTTTCTTTTTTTTCTTCTTCTGTGCCCTCTGCCAGCGCTGCCTGTTTTTGCTGTAGGCGCTGAACGGCTTCATCGTAGCTGATGCGGGCAAACGGCGCTTGGATGGCCTCTAGCTTGCTGATGTCACGCTCGATAAGGTCGAGTTCGGCGCGGTTCTTCGCCAACACCTGCTGCACGATGTAGCTGATAAGCTGTTCTTCGATCTCCATCAGGTCTTCCAGCGTGCAATAGGCAATTTCCGGCTCCAGCATCCAGAATTCAATCAGGTGGCGGCGCGTCTTGGATTTTTCGGCGCGGAAGGTCGGCCCAAAGCAATACACCTTGCCAAAAGCGGCGGCGTTCGCTTCGTTATAGAGTTGGCCCGTCTGCGCAAGGTAGGCTTTTTCACCGAAGTAATCGACCTCGAATAGCGTTGTGGTCTCTTCGCCTGCTGCCGGGGTGATGATCGGTGTATCGACCAGCAAGAAGCCGTTATCGTCCAGCCAATCCCGCATGGCCTTGATGATGGTAGCGCGGATGCGCACAATGGCCCACTGATGATCGCTGCGCAGCCACAAATGCCGCCGGTCCATCAGGAATTCCACGCCGTGCTCTTTCGGCGTAATCGGGTATTCTTCGGTGAGTTGGTTGATTTGCAGTGTCTTGAGGCCAATTTCATAGCCACCGGGGATGCCGGGGGAGCGTTCGTCGGCACGCACCGCACCTGTAATGGTGATGGCCGATTCTTGCGTCAGTTGCTTGACCTTCTCAAACTCGGCTTCGTCCATATCTTTCTTGAAGGCCACACATTGCACCTGTCCGCTGCCATCGCGTAGCCGAATGAATTGCAGCTTGCCCTTGCCCGTGCGTGCCTTGACCCAGCCATGCAGCGTTACGTCCTGCCCGTTATGTTGGGCAATGTCACTGATCTTTATCGGGGTTGCCACCATTCCTTATCCTTTGTTTTGAGCAGATTTAAACTACTTCTGCGATATTGTATAGGTCTTGATCGTGAAATTCAGTACAATTTGTGTACTTCTACAAAACCGTAATGAATGAACACGTTCAACTATTGTCGTAGATTGCGATATAAGTAAAAGTGAATAGCAAATGGGGCGAATCGGCACCATTTTCATCAGCTATTCATGGTATACTTGTGACATCTAACCAATGACGCATCGCCGCTCCTGTCGCCCCCTCGTTACTGGTCTAGGGTATCGCAAAATTAGTTTTATTGGAGGCTTCTCATGCATGATCGGGATGTCATGCAAGCGTATTATACCCGCGTGGATCGCCATTTTGACCCACAAACTGAAAGTTATACCGGAACCGATAGCCTGATTACGGCCCTGCGTCGTGGCTGGCAGATGGTCGGCACCGCACGCCGCGAAGACGTACTGCTGGGGCGCGGTGTGCGCCGCACCTCGCTGTATCACATCAGCCTGCGGCGCGACGATGAAACCATGACGATGCCGATTGTCAGCAACCCGTACCTGCTGCGTGTGCTGGTTGATTACGAACTGAGCGTGCGTCACGTCGGTGACGAAGCCATTGCCGCGGAATTGGCCCAGCTACTCGCCTAAATTGAGTGTTAGTTGTCCCGGCGCAGCGTTTTTACGTTTGCGCCGCCCACGCTGCCGGTTATCACGCCTGCGTCTGCTGCCATGCTTCGCTAAGATGATAGCCGTTTGCGTCTTGGTCTCTGGCAGCTTACGCACCTGCCCGATGATCTGCCGTGCGCGTTTCGCGGCTGCGTCGTGGTCCACGATGGGCGCGGGGTAGTGCTGCCCAATGTAAACGCCACATTCGGCCTGCGCCTGCGCTGGCATCAGCCAGGGCGCATGGATGAAACCATCCGGCACACGCCCCAACTCTGGCACCCAACGCCGGATGAACACCCCATCGGGGTCTTGCTCCTGGGCTTGCTTGGTCGGGTTGTAAATGCGCAGCGTGCTGTTGCCGCTGCTGCCGGATTGCATCTGCATCTGACACCAGTGGATGCCCGGCTCGTGGTCGGTGAACAAACTACCGAGATGCAAGCCTGTTGCACGCCAGTGCAGCCACAGCGTATGCGACGCGAACGACACCAGCATGGCCCGCATCCGAAAGTTCATGAAGCCTAGCGCCGTCAGCGCCCGCATACTGGCATCCACCAGCGGGTAACCCGTGCGCCCCTCACGCCATGCCGCGAGTTTTTCGGCTGCGAAGTCGTTAGCGCTGGGGTCTTCGCGGATGCCGTCATAGGTCGTGACGAACCCTTCAAATTCGATGCGTGGCGCGTCCTCTAGCTTCTGGATGAAATGATCGCGCCAGTAAATGCGCGACTGAAACGCCTCTAGCGCTGTTTTCCAGCTTGTCGGATAAGCGAGCGCGGCGATTTCTGCCTTGCGTTGCTGCAAGGCGTGATAGACCTGCCGCACGCTGATCGCACCATAGGCCAGATGTGGGCTGAGGCGCGATGTCGCAAAGAAGGCGCTTACCGGGCTGGACATCTCTTTGTGGTAGCGCTGGCCGCGTTGCGCCAAAAACGTCCGCAATACGCCCTGTGCCACTGTCTCGCCGCCCTTCTGCACGGATTGAAGCGGGTCGTGTGGTAAATCCAGTTCCGGCAATTCGGGGATGTGGCCGGGGTCGATGCTTTCGACTGGCCGCAGCGCTTTCGGCGTCGGCACGCTGGGCGCTTCCATGCGTGCTTGCGCAATGCCTGCCCAATCGTCGCGGCTTTTCAGGCGGCGCACCACACCCCCATTCGGATACTCCGTGAATGGGATGCCGTTGGCTTTTGTCCAGCGCCGCACGGCCCGATCACGGGCATAGGTGACATCGTTGCCCGTCTCTTCATGCGCCCACATCGCCGCAATACCATAGGCGTCGTGCAAGGCTTGCAACACGCTGATGGCTTCACCGTAGCGCACAACCAGCGGCATCCCCAAATCCGCTAATCTTTGGCGCAATCCCAGCAAGCAATCGCGGGTAAACAGGTAATGGCGTGCTGCGTAATCTGCCTCGTGCAGCACAGCAGGTTCGATGATGTACAGGGGCAGCACCGCGCCGCGTTGCGCCGCTTCAAACAGGGGCCGATGGTCGCTGACGCGCAAATCGCGCTTGAACCAGACGAGTTGAATGGGGTGCTCGTTGCGTGTAGTGGTCATGATGGCCTCTGCGCCCTGTGTCCTTGTAGCAGATTATAGCAGGCGCACATCAATATTGTGACGGATGCACCATCGGTTGTCCCTTGTATCTACGTATTTCGGCGGGCGCAGCAAGCCGCGTCCCTACACAGCCGATGTGAACCGTAGGGACGCCATTCTTGGCGTCCGGGACGGCGTAACTACTCAGGTACGTGTCCCATTCTCAATCGCCAGACGTTAAAACGTCCGGCTCCGGTACCGACAAGCCTGCTAAAGCAGGCTGTATGCAGCGTGCAATAGCCCCCTTCAGGGGGGTTGGCCCTGCGGCAGCCGCTGGC
>DAOTTW010000373.1:0-3186 GCA_034437615.1 Anaerolineae bacterium
ACCTCTGATGAGGCCGACGCGCTGTATGCCACAGCCGATATTTTCACGCTGCACAGCATCCGCAACCCACATACAAAGCGTGTGGAGGCGTTTGGTGTGGCGATTATCGAAGCGATGGCGGCGGGCTTGCCGGTGGTGGGTACGCGCATCGGTGGCCCTGCGGAGATCATCCAGCATGGGGTGACGGGGCTGCTGGCTGAACCGCTGGACGTGCAAGCCCAGGCGGAGGCGTTCTTGCAGTTGGCACAGAGCCACGACCTGCGTCGGCAGATGGGCTATGCGGGTTGGCAACGGGCGCAGGCCGAGTATTCTTATGAACGTGAGGCCGAGCGTCTATTGCATATTTTAGGCACTGGATGATGTGTTTCTATGCGCTTGCTGAAGATTTCGCGCTTTTATCCTGCATACCTGCATAGCCTGTACCAGCGTCAGCCGGAATTGGCGAAGCTGCCGTATCAGCAGCAGCTTAACGCGATCTTACAGGATGGCTTCTGGTGGGCGGATTTCTACACGAACGCTTTGCAGGGCATGGGCTACGACACACGAGAGGTCATCGGCAACGCGCAGACGCTACAGCAGCGCTGGGCAGCCGAAAACGACAGCGCCTACACAGAGGCAGCATGGCAAGGGCAAATTATCACGGCGCAGGTGCGGGCCTTTCAGCCGGATATCCTGCTGGTCACAAACGGCACGGCCATCCTCAAGGCCGCCGACGTGCAGCACATGCGCGACCAGCACCCCGCTTTACGCCTGGCGCTGGTGGTCACGGGCGCACCTGCTAGCGATTGGGCTGAATACCGCGCCTATGACCTGTTGATCTCCAACATTCCTGAATTGGTGGGGCAATACAAGGCCGCAGGGCTGGCGGCCTATCATGTGCATCATGCTTTTGCGCCAGAATTGCGCGGGCGCATCGGCCCCGTGACGCCGCAACTGCCGTTTACGTTCAGCGGGTCGATCATCACACAGGCGGATTATCACAACGAGCGAATGCAACTGATACAAGCGCTGCTGCAATCAACAGCGCTCGAACTGTGGTCGCGTGTGCCTGTTGTCAGCCGTTGGGCACGGGCGCGTTATGGGCTGCAACGTGCAGCCTATGCGGGCTATCAGGCGGTGCGGCGGGCGGGTGTGCCGCAGGGCGTTATGCAGCGTGTGCCGTTGCTCAGCAAGGTCAGCCGTTGGCAGGGGCCACCACAAGCAGCGCAGGGGTTGCCGCCAGCCATTGCGCCGCGTGTGCATCCGCCTGTGTTTGGGCTGGATATGTATCGCTTGTTGGCGCGTAGCCACGTCACGCTGAATACACACATCGACGCCTCAGCCCGTAGCGCGTCGAATATGCGGCTGTTTGAGGCGACTGGGGTGGGGGCCTGCCTGCTCACCGATTGGAAGCCGGATTTAGCGACGCTGTTTGACCCTGAGCGCGAGGTGGTGACGTATCGCAGCGCAGATGAGGCCATCGAGAAGGCTGGTTATCTGCTGGCGCACGAGGCCGAACGCCGCAGGATTGCCGAGGCAGGGCAGCAGCGCACGCTGCGCGATCATACGGTGATGCAGCGTGCCGCACAGCTTGACGCGCTCATCCGGCGTCACCTGAAGGGCTGACTCCCTCATGCGTTACCTGCGCTTTTCGACCTTCTACCCGGAGCACATCGCCGCGTTCTATGCTGCTAAGCCTGAACTAGCCACACAACCGTATGCCGCGCAATCTGCTGCGCTGTGGGCGGATGGCTTCAACTGGTTTCATTACCTGGGGCGTGAATTACGGGCGCTTGGTTATGACGCCGTTGATTTTGCGGCGGATGTAGAGCCGCTACAGCGCCAATGGGCCGCAGAAAACGGCGTCACAGTGGGCGCTAACTGGCAGGTGCAGATTGCAGCGGCGCAGATTGCAGCCTTTCGGCCCGATATTTTGTTCGCGCCCAGTTTCGGGCCGGATGCGATTACGCACTTTCTGACGCAATACCCGTTCATTCGGCTGGTGATTGGCTGGGCAGGCGAGCCGATACGCACGGCGGGCTTTTTTCGTGCACATCACCTGATGCTGACCTGTGTGCCGGAGCACGTGGCGTATTATCGGCAGGCAGGCTTGCCGACAGAGCACCTGCTGCACGCCTTTGAGCCGAGCATCCTGCAAAAGCTGGATGCGACGCCGCAGATAAAAAAAGACAGCGCTCTGGGCTTTGTCGGCAGCGTGAAATGGGGTGATTACGCCCACACACAACGCGCCCAATTCCTGTATGACCTGAGCCAAGAAACGCGCCTGACGCTATTGAGCCATGTGCCGGATATTATCGCTGGATATTTTGCGCCGCCGGATACAGCCATCAACCGACTGAAGCGCCCCCTGCAACAAGCCTACTATCAGGCTATGCAGCGCTTATCGGACGCAGGTTTGCAGGGGCTAATTCGGCATTTGCCGCGCTATGCTGTCTATGAACGCTATGCCAGGCGTGTGCCGTACCTGCGCGTTTATCGGCATCTGGCGCAGATCGCAGAGCCGCCTGTGTTTGGGATGCGTATGTATGCGACGTTGCGCCGGATGCAGGTCACGCTGAACGGCCATGCGTGGTCTGCGTATGCGTCGAATATGCGCTTATTTGAGGCCACTGGCGTCGGCACCTGCTTGTTGACGGACTGGAAGCAGAATATAGCCGATATTTTCGTGCCGGGTGATGAGGTCGTGACGTACCGCAGCACGGCAGAGGCCGCAGAGAAGGCGCGTTACCTGTTGGCGCACCCAGCAGACGCCGCGAGGATTGCCGCAGCAGGCCAGCAGCGCACGCTGCGCGACCACACCACACGGCAGCGTGCCGCTGAATTTGACGCGATTGTGCGCCGCTATGTGTGATGTGGTCTGATGCAGCGCTACGTAACTACTCAGCCCTCACCCCAAACCCCTCTCCCGAACGTGCCTTTGGCACTGGGAGAGGGGCTTTTAACAGCGTACCTCCCCCTTTCCATTGTTGTCTGGGCATGTCTGGGTATGATGGGAGAGGGGGATTGAGTTTTCAGGGGTAGGTTTTTGATGTTTGACCGTATTTTATGGCGGCTGACGCCGCCCCGTAACTACTTAGCCCTCACCCCAAACCCCTCTCCCGAACGTGCCTTTGGCACTGGGAGAGGGGCTTTTAACAGCGTACCTCCTCCTCTCCAGGGGTAGGTATTTTAGATTTGTCGTCGTCT
>DAOTTW010000374.1:0-13554 GCA_034437615.1 Anaerolineae bacterium
TGGCGGCTGACGCCGCCCCGGACACCCCATTGGGTGTCCCTACGATTCACAGCGGTTGTGTAGGGACGTGCAATGGCACGTCCGCCGAAATACCTACCCCTGTAAACTCAATCCCCCTCTCCCGACCGCCGCTACGCAGCTAGGAGAGGGGGAAGCAGACTGCTAGAAGCCCCTCTCCCAGTGCCAAAGGCACGTTTGGGAGAGGGGTTTGGGGTGAGGGCTGAGTAGTTACGTGTTTGGGGTGAGGGCTGAGTAGTTACCCCAGCCCGGACGCCAAGAATGGCGTCCCTACGCTTCACAGTGGTCATGTAGGGGCGCGGCTTGCTACGTCCGCTATGAAAAACGCACGACCACGCTATTGTGTGATGCTACCGTCAGCCGCATTGCAGGCTTATCTCCGCCGTGCTCTACTAGGTCGTAATCACCAGCAGGCCACCCGTCATGCCGACCACCGCCACCACAAAGACCATGCCAGCCACCGCCCACACCAGCAAACGCATGAATATATCCACCGCGCTCTGGCCACCACGCAGCGCATACAACAGCCCCATACCCAGCAGCACCACCGCGAAGGCCGCTGGTATCACGGGGTACGTGTCTGCGGTCAGTGGAATTTCACCGAAGCGCGTCATAGAGCCAGCCCACGCCTCGGCGTCTGCAAAGCTTGGGATGAGCGAAGCCAGCAGCAAAAAGGCCACCAGCAGCGCCAGATACAACCAGATGCGGCCCGGCGTTCGGCGGCTGCCCGCCGCAGGGCCTTGATTGGTGTCGGGTTCGGTGCGGGCGCGGGATGCCGCACGCAGGTAGTGCTCTGGTACGGGGGCCGCCTGTGCACGCCGTACCCGCACGGAATCCAGCACGCTTTCGATGGCCACCTGAAATTTCTTGAGCGTTTCGCCCGTTGCAGACGAATTCTTGAGGGCATCGCTGATGCGGTAGGCCAGTTCTTCGGCTTCGTCAAGTTGGCCCGACTCGGCTAGTTCCTGCGCTTTGGCCAGCATCCGCTGTGCTTTATCGCGTTGGCTGCCGCCAGATTGGGATGCATCGCGCTGTTGGGTTGCCATAAGTGTGTCATCCTTTTGATAATCGGCATAAAACCACGACATTGTATAATAGGACAATTGTCACCCTAGACGCCGAATCGCGCAAGTATTTGGTCTGACGTATAGCCTGTAACTGTGCGACAATATGCCCATCAGCTATCTAACTGCTACACAAACGGAGCCACATCGTAATGCGAAAACCAGCCCTTACCAGCCTGATACTTGCTGCTGTCTTGCTGCTGGCGTGGCCGCTGCTGGCACAGCCAGCCGAGCGCGAGACCTACACGCTGCCCGGTGGCTATAGTGTACAGGCACCCGCCGACCTGCAAGCAGGCGCACAAGCGGGTACGCTCATCGGCACGCCCTACAGCTTTACGCTTTATACACCCGACGACATCATCCGCCTGTTGGACGCCAGCGCACCGCAGCAGATCGGGCCATTGCTGCTGGCGCTGCTAGAGCGCATCGGTGAGCAGGCGCTGGCCGATACGCTGTTCACGCTGCGCGTCGATGGCTTTGACGCCGCCGCCGCCAGCCTGCAAGCAGACGCCAGCGCCGCCGCCTATGCCTTCCTGATCGAAGCAGAAGCCATGCCCGCTGGCTATACGCTGGTGACCGTGCGCAGCAGCACGCCCGAAGCCGCCAGCCAAGCCTTGCTCACAGCGCGGGATGTGGCCCTGTCGCTGCGTAACGACCCGAACGCCCCACAGAGTACCGCAATGGCCGCCTCAGCCACGTCAACGCCGGGCAACCGCCCACCGCCGAGTGTGCCGGATAGCAGCACGTTTACGCCCACACCCGGCGCACGTCCCTCAGCACCCATAGGGGCCGAGTCGGATCTGCTGGATGCCCTGCGTATGGCCAGCGCCGAAGAACGCTGTGTGGCCTTCACGAATGAGCGGGATAGCGTGTTGCTGCGTACCGGACCTGGCTTTAACCGCACGGCGTTTATCTTCATGCCAGCCGGGTCACGTTTGCCCGTCGTCGGCAGCGCCACAACGGAGCGCGGCAGATGGTATCGCGTGGTCGGCATTGACGCCGACCTGACGACGCTGTGGGTGCCTGCGGAGGCGATCAACACCAGTGGCCCCTGCGCCGATCTGCCTGTGCTGGTGCCGCCGCCTGTCTTGCCGGATATCGCGCCCGGCGACCCCAACGGCGGGCGGCCCGATTTTCTGTTTATACGCGGCGTCTATGCGCATCAGGCAGCCGCCACACTGACCGTAACCTGTGATAATGGCGCACGCCTGCGCGTGAACGCGGCGGCGCTGGCAGCGCTGGGGCTGGATGGGCTGCAACGGGCGCGTTATGGGCGCTCTGCGGATGGGGCGCGTATGAGTGTGCTGGAGCCGAGCATCGGGCGTGTGCCCTTCGTGCCGGGGCTGGGCTATCAGGTGCCGTTGCAGGTCTCGCCGGATGCGGTGCCGGGGTTCGTGGCTGGCCTGCTGACGCTATCCCCGACGGCACCCGATGCGCTAGCGGGCCGCTATGCCTATGAGCGCATGTTGCCGCTGAATGGCGAGACCCGCTGCATCTTTGAAGCAGGTGTCGGCGCACCCTTGCTTGAGGCGGATGCATCGTAACGGTTCAGCGCAATAACGTTTGTTATGTGCGTAGAGGCACGGGTAGCACAAGCATTTAGATATTTTTACAAGTCGTCACGTCCAGATGACTTTAGGGCTATGCTACAATAAAGCGTATTAAGCGTGTCTCTACATGAATTTGCATCTTATTCACGGAGATTTATTATGGCAGCACGAGGTAATCTGATCACATGGCTGGCGCTGACCCTGCTCGGCGGCCTGCTGCTCGCATGGCCGACAAGCGCACAACAGGACGCCGTGCCCGACCGCATCTTATTTGTGGGCAATTTTGAGGGCGACGACTACGAGGTGTACATCGGGGATATTGCCAACCTGCGGATGCGTGCCATCACCGACGACGCCACCGACCAGACCGCCGCCCGTTGGTCGCCAGATGGCACGAAGATACTGTATCGCAGCAGCGCCAGCGCTGGCGGCAACGACTTCGCGGCGGCGTTCGGCAGCAGCAGCGACAGCCAGAGCCAACTCGTGCTCGTGGATGCTGATGGCAGCAACCCGCGTGTGCTGGCCGAAGGCGTGGCGGCAGCGCCGCTCTTTAGCTTTTCGCCGGATGGCCAGCGCATCGCCTACGTCACCGAGACAGGCGGCGCGATGCGCAGCGCAGGCCAGCTAACCATCATCGACTTAGACGGCAACCTGCAACTGCAAGCCGCCGCGCCTGCTGGCGCTCCAGCGCTGTTGTGGTCGTCGGATGGGGCGCGACTGCTGTATAGCTCGTTCGCGCTGGAAAACACATCCGGTATGGCCATGATGACCAGCAACAGCAGCACCCGCCCCACCCTGGCCGCGCTGGACATCGCCACAGGTGAGGAGACGGAGCTAACGCGCCTGCCGCAACAGAGCACCGTGCGCGGCATGACCATTTCGCCCGATGGCGAGACGCTCTATTTCATCCAGCGCACCCCACTAGAGGATGCAGCAATTCCGCGCCTGACGTTGCGCAGCTACGACCTGAACAGCGCCGACGCGGATGCGGTTGTTGACCTGTACGAATTTGCGCAGGGCGACACAGAGCCGATGGTGTGGCAGGATGTCGTGGGGATGAGCGCCGCGCCGGATGGCGACAGGCTGGCGCTTCAGCTAGAGACGCGGGTGCCCGTCGATACGGATGTGTTCATCTACAGCCTGAGCGCGGGCACGCTGAGCGAGGTGCCGATTTACGACCCGCTGCTGCGCTACGCGATCAACCCCGGCGATCTATCCGAGATTAACCTGGGCGTGCTGAGCCGTGACCGCCTGCTTGAACTGCTGGTCGAGGCCGCTGACAACCCGCTCGCGCTGGCCTCTGCGGTGCGTGATCTGTTCCAGACCGAAACCAACGCGGTTATCACCGGGCAGACGCTCGTCAGCGCTTTTGTGCCCGCCGACCAACTGGCCAGCCTGCCGCCGGAATTGACGGCTGTGGCGCTGCGTGACCTGACGGCTGAACAGAGCATCGCGATTTTACGCAGCAGCGCCACGCAGGGTTTCATGGTGGAGCAGGTGATGCGTGTGCTCAAGCCGGAGTATGCCAGCGCCCAGATGCCGCATTTCTTCCCCCTACCCCTGAGCGACATCGAAGCCGCGTATCGCAACACAGCCGACACGGGCAACACCGAGGATTACCCGCTCAGCATGTTGTATGGGCAGGTGCGCTAGGCCCAGAATGCCTTCTCCAAATCTTCAAAGTCGCTGGCCGGGCCGTCGAATTTGTTGCGGCCCAGTTCCAGCACATACACATAATCCGCGATCTTCAGCGCCTCGCGAATTTCCTGATCCACCAGCAGGATCGTCAGCCCGTCGTCGTCGCGCAGGCGCACCAACATGCGATAGACCTCTTCGCTCAGCAGCTTGGCCAGCCCTGCCGTCGGCTCGTCCACGAGGATCAGCTTCGGGTCGGTCATCAGGGTACGCGCAATCTCCACCATGCGCTGCTGCCCGCCGGAAAGCTCGCCTGCTTTGCTCTCGCGCCGCTCGCGCAAGATCGGGAAGCGCTCGTAATTCTCTTCCAGCTTGTGTTGGATGCGGGCCTTGTCGCGGCGGTAGGTCCACGCGCCCATCTTCATATTTTCTTCGACGCTCATATACTGAAAGACGCCCGGTTGCTGCGGAATGTAGCTGACGCCGTTGCGGATTTGCTGGTGAGGCTGCTGCCCGGTGATGTCCTTGCCGTCGAATTGCACCCTGCCGCGTTGCGGCTTCAGAAAGCCGTAAATGGCCTTCAGCAGCGTGCTTTTGCCGACGCCGTTGCTGCCGAGGATGGTGGTTATCTTGCCAGCTTCGGCTTGTAGGCTGATGCCCTGTAGGATGTGCAGGTCGGCGTAGTAGCCGACGTATAGATCGTTAATTTGCAAGATTGCGCTGCTCATGCGGCGTTGTCCCGATGGGTTAAGGTCTGGTTATTTGCATAGCCAGAGTATAACACCGGGCGCGTGTGAATTGCGAAACGTCTGTAGGGGCGCAATGCATTGCGCCCTAAGCATTACGATCTATGTCTGTATCCCCGACGTAATCCCCTATTCCGGGCTTTGCGTCGTCGGCATCTGCTCAATGGCGGCTTCGCTCAGTGTGGGCAGAATCTCTTTTTTGTAGAGGTCAATCGAAAATTCAATCGTCTCTTTCGCGCCAGCAGCGCCCGTCCAGCCTTCGTTGCGGATCGTCGTGCCCTCCAAATCCTTGTAAGTGGTGAAGAAGTGGCCGACCTCCGTCGGGAAGTGCTGCGGGATGTCGCGAATATCGAAGTAGCCGTTGTAGTGCGGGTCCGTCGCGGGCACCGCCAGAATCTTGAAATCGCGCTCGCCACCGTCGATCATCTTGTACATGCCGATGGGCCGCACTTCGACAATGCAGCCGGGGAAAGTCGGCGCTTGCATCATCACCAGCACGTCCAGCGGGTCGCCATCGTCATAGTAGGTCTGTGGGAAGAAGCCGTAATCGCCGGGGTAGTGCAACGGCGAGTACAGGACGCGGTTCAGGCGAATCGCGCCGAAATCCTTATCGTATTCGTATTTGTTGCGCGTGCCCTTTGGCACTTCGATCACCGCAAACATACGGTCGGGCGGTTGTGGGCCAGCAGGCAATTTGTGCCACATGTGCAGCGTCATAGGCGTTTTCCTTCGTATTTGTATTTATATCTGTGTGCAAGTGTGCATGTGTGTGCGTTGCAGTGGTGCGCTGTCGTATCGTTCATATCATAGGCGCATCGGATGATTTTCGCGCTCAGATTGCGGGGGTTCTCATGCGCTGTTAGGGGTTTTATAGGCTGGCGTTCATGCGGAGCCGGACGTTTTAACGTCTGGCGACTAAGAATGGGACACGTACCTGAGTAGTCACCCTATCTGACTCAACGGAATTATAGCACGCCTACGCCAACTGACGCGCCGCCAGCGCCGCAAACACCCCATTCGCACGCATCAGCCCCGCATACGTGCCCTGCTCCACCACACGCCCGCCATCCATCACGATAATCTGATCCGCGTCCTGCACCGTGCTGAGCCTGTGCGCGATTACGACCCGCGTGGCGTCTAATCTCAGCAGGTTCTCCGTCACGAGCGCCTGCGTCTGGTCGTCCAGTGCGCTGGTGGCCTCATCGAAGAACAAGATGCGCGGCTGATTCGCCAGCGCCCGTGCAATCATCAAGCGCTGACGCTGCCCCCCGCTGAACGTGCTGCCGCCCTCACTAATCACCGTCTGTAGGCCCATCGGCAGCGCTTCGATGTCGGCGGCGATGCCCGCCATGCGCGCCGCCTCCCACACTTGCTCTAGCGGCAAATCCTGTGCGCCGCAGATGTTGCGGTAGATGTCGCCCGTCATCAGTTGGCTGTGTTGCAGCACCACGCCCACCTGCCTGCGCAGCGCGTGCAAGTCCAGATCGCCCAACGCCTGCCCATCATAGTAAATCTCGCCCGTCTCCGGCTGCTCAAAGCCCAACAGCAGCCGCAGCACTGTGCTTTTGCCGCTGCCCGATGGCCCCACAACCGCTATCATCTGCCCCGCCGACGCGCTGAACGACACATCCTGCACCGTCGGCGTCTGATCGGCGGCGTTGTAACGGAACGTGACGCGGCTGACCTCGATGCGGCCACTTAGCTCACCGGGGTCAAGCTGGCCCGTCTGCACTTCCGGGGCTTGCCGCAAGATTGGCTGTAAGCGCTCATATAAAGGAACAGCCTGCAACAGCGTCACGAGTGATTGACCCAGACCCAGCGCCGCACCCAGAAAGGTCGTGAACGCGGCGTAGAACGCCAGGAACGTGCCCGCCTGCACGCCCGGACGCCCACTGATAGCCGCAAACAGCACGACGGTTGCCAGCACGGGGTAGACATCCAGCACGACGAACAGCAGGTTTTGCAGCGCCCCAGCGCGAAACTCGATGCGCTTCTGCTCGGCAAAATCATCGGCCCAGCGCCCAAACGCCGCCGCCTCAGCCGCCGCCACGCGCAATTTTGTGATGCCCGTCAGCAATTGCACGATGCGGCCCGCCAGCCGCCCCTGCACCGACGCCGAACGCCGCTGATACGTCAGCAGACGCCGCCCCACCCCGAAAACCAGCAGCCCCGTCAGCAGCGCCAACCCTGTCGCGAAAAACGCAAGCGGCACATCGTACAGAAACAGCAGCACAAAATTGAACAGGCTGAAGATGCCGCTGATGATGCCTGCCGCGACGGTGCCCGTGACGATCTGCTTAATGGCCGTGATGCCCAGCGCCCGATCCGCCAGATCACCCGCGTTGTAATCACGGAAGAAACGCGCAGGCAGATGCAACAGATGATCCCATACCGCAGCTTGTGCCGTCGCGTCGAACCTGACTTCGATGCGCAACAGCGCCAGCGCCCGCACAAAATTGAAGATGCCGACGGCCAACGCACTGACGACCAGCACCGCCCCCAACATGACCAACTGCGGCACATCGCCCGTCGGCAGCAGCGTATTGAAGATCACACCCGTAGCAATCGGCGGCAGCAACGCCAGCAAACCGCCAAACGCACCCATCAGCAGCAAGCGCGTCACATCCGGGCGCACGTCCTGCAAGCCAAAGCGCAGCAGGTCCAGCAGGCCAAAACCGTCATGATGTGGCAGCGGACGGTAGAAAGCCAGCGCGTAGGGGCTGACCTGTGCCGCCTGTGCTGGCTTGAACGCCTCATGATTTTCGCGGGTTACCAGATCATAGCCACCTGCCGCGTTGGGGATCAGCGCCGCCATATCGCCGTTGTACGTCACCAGCAGCGCCGAGGCCGCGTTGCGCCACCACGCCTGGCCCGCAACCAGCGTCACGTTGCGGGTTTGCAGGCGGCTATGCCGCGCAATCTGCACCACATCCGCCCCACCGCTGATCTGTGGCAGGCGCAGCGGCACAGCCAGATAAGCAGCGATGGCGTTCAGCGCCACCAGTTCGGGCGCGTTCAGCCCACTGAAGCGCTGCGTCGTCAGCTTGCGGCCCCACACAGACGCCAAATCCGCGACGGTCTGCTGCATGGCGACATCATCATCAGCGCGGCGTTGCTGGATTTGCTGGCTTTCGCGTTGGCGTTGACCGCGTGCGATCAGGTCGAGATGGTCCAGCAATAGCCCGTGAAAATCCGCCAGCGCGGACCAGGCCGGGTCGGATTCCAGCCATGTGCCCGTACTGCGGGCGGTTACGTCTGCGGTCGGATCGTCCTGATTGAATAGCAGCCAGTTATACGGCGTCAGCGGGATGGTGCGGCCCTGTGTGATGCGCTCAAAGCGCTCTTCACCCATGTAGGCTGCGCTGCCACGTGTCAGCCTCAGCCATTGCACGCCCTGCGGCACGTAGGCCACCGCTTCATTTTCGTAGGTTGTGCTTGCGCCTAACTGCGGCGTGGTGTAGTGGCGCGGGCGCAAGGGCGGCATCAGCGCAGACGTGAGGTTCAGCAACCACGCATCCAGCATCAGCGCCGTCACTTCGATGTTTTCCAGGCGTTGGCCAATCTCGTGCAGGCGGGCATAGGGCAGCCGCAGGATGCGCGTTTGCGGTGTGGGCACCACCAGCAAGCCATAATCGCGCTCGGCTTGCGCCAGCCCCAGCAGCAGCGCATCCGTATACAAGCGCGTCAGGTGGCGGCGTGCACCAGCAGCTTTGCCGGATGTCAGCCGCGTATAGAACAGGTCCACTGCGCCGCGATAGATAATCCACGCATCCGGCGCTTGCAGCATAAAGGGCGCGTCGGCGCTCAGCGTGCGCAGGTCGCCTTCTTTATATTGCAGTTCGATCAGCAGCAGTTGCCATGCTTCATGTGTGCTCAAGGGGTTTTGTGCTGGTGTTGCGTCAGCCATAAGTCCATGCCGCCTGTATACGTGCGCGTCACGCTGATTATAGGCGGCATGGTCGGTATGTGGCAAATGGCGCTGCGGCTAGTTCCCACACACCAGCGGTAAGGACAGCACCGCCAGCGCTTGTTGCCATTCCTGGCGGCCCTGCCCCATGCGATCCAGAATGGACAGCAAATGCGGCAAGCCTTCGCGCATCACCGGGCGCGGCACGTCCCCATGAAACTTCGGCAGCGTGTTCAGCGCGTCTGGTTGCTGTAAGAAGCCCACCAGCCAATTACCCAGCGTAAACGCGGACATGGGCGAACGGTCAAAATCGTAGCTTTTGCCCATCTCCCGCTTGAAGCGCGGCAACCCCTGCTCGTATGCGCCGCGTGCTTCCGGCAAGGTCTGGTGCAGCAGGTCGCGGTCCAGCTTTGCGACCAACGCCTGATACGCCTCCGACTGATAAATTTGCGTCGGTGATAACTGCAACAGGTCTTCAATTGTGCTCTCGCGTGTGCCGATATAATCGGCTAGTGTCTTGGTCAGCATTGTCAATCCCTCATAACTCTCTTTTTTTTATTGATGGCATGAAGCGTTATATTGAACATGTTCATCATACATCCACAAGGCTGATACAAGTATTTAGGTTGCGTTATGTAAGGCCTGTGTGATGAATGTCATAAGCAAAAGGTGACATCCATCAGGCAGTCAGGCGTTCTGATAGATACATGTCATCTGGCGTGTCTTTCCCTGCAAACGTGTCGTGATGCCTGTGTTAGCGATGGCGGGCACCCTGTAGCGATGCCATTCTTGGCGTCCGGGCGTTCGTGGTGACGCGCTGGGCGGTGTTATAATCGAGAAAATAGCTTGAGGTGCGATGATGACTGTCAAACTGAAGAAGGCCATCACGGTATCTGAATTCCAGACCTTTGTTGAGCGTGACGAAAACCGCGAACAGCGCTTTGAACTCATTGACGGGGAGATTGTTGCAGTGCCGTCCAATCCATTCGTATCGGTGATTGCAAACCTCATCTCCTTTTACATTCGGCTGTTTCTGAGGGATAACAATCTGCCGGGCCACGTAACGGGTGAGGGGGGAGGCTTCATCATCGACGGACAGGTGTTTGCGCCAGATGTGGCCTACGTGCGTGACCTGCCTACCGCTAAGGGCTTTGAACGCCAGCCGCCGTTATTGGCTGTGGAGGTAATCTCCGACCCGACCAACAATGCCGAGCAGACCGACCTGCGACGCAAGCTAGCCCATTACATGCGTGCGGGAACCCTGGTTTGGGTTGTGGATTATGTAGCGCGGCAGGTGGAAGTTCACCAACCGGGTGAGCGGGTCATACTGATAGGGGAGACGGGACGACTTACTGCGGAGGGTATCCTGCCGGGCTTTGAATTAGCAGTCAGCGACATCTTTCCACAGGATAAGCAGCAAACAGGCGAGGCGGAATAAGGATAGCTGCCCGGAAGTATCAGAAACCACCAAACGGGCAGTTGCATTCGGGGTCGCATCTGCTTCTGGCGGTGCATACAGTGCAGGAACAGACGGGGAAGGCTGACATTCAGAGGGTGTAGCGTAACTGGGACTGATATTGTGTCGGCGTAAACTCGGTTAGAGTAGAAAATGCCGTACTGAAGGCGCTGATGTTGCCGTAACCGCTGCAAGTTCAGTTCATGTGACGGTTATGCCTACAGTTTGCGTTTATTGATCGTTAGGGGCGGGTACCCACTGGCGGGTACCCTGGTTGTTGATAAGTGTTACGATTGTGCTGCGATCAGAAGTGCTGCGAGGGGTTCGGGTGCAGTGATGTAGGGAGCGTGTCCAGTATTCAGTGAGAAGACGCGCTCTACTGGCACGCGCGAAAGCATGAAGGCTTGAAGCTGTGCGCTGAGAACGAAATCCTGGGCAGCCATGATGTAGACCTTGCGGATACTGCCAAAGTTTTCATCGCTCAATTCTACAGTACCCGGTATAGCTGCGAGCGATTCATCCAACTGAGAGGCAGAAACCATCTCGGCCTGCTCTGCGTTACAGTCTGGGCAGAAGACCGCAGCAAAAGCTTCAGGATTGAATCCAAGCGTAAGGCTTTCCTCGTCAATGACAAGATTTGAGTTCAATTGGCTAAAGAGGTCATTCGCACTGATGTCTCCCTGGTATTCGCCAGATAGAGGGAGGTATGCCGTCACATAAATTAGCGTATCAACGCGCTCTGGCATGTTTTCTGCCACCTGTGAGATAACCAAACCAGCGTAGCTGTGACCCACCAGGATAACCGGGCCATCTTGTGCTTCTACAACTGCGCTGACCGCCGCGACATGGGCTTCCAGGGTTTGTTCCTGACGTGGTGTTTCGTCCCCCTCACGGCCAAGTAAACTGGCAGTAACGACGGTTGCGCCAGCAGCTTCTAGTTCTGGGACAACGAGGTCCCATGCGGATGAGTCCTGGAAGGCACCGTGAACAAGTACGTATGTCGGGGCGTCTTCTTGTGCCGCAACACTCCCAAAACTGAGCACAAACATGAAGAGGGCAACGGCGGAAACTCGGATTACGTAGGTCATTCTGTAGTCACTCCTTTGATAGTTTATTGTGTTTGTCAATCGACAAATAAACTGTACTATGGCGGAGTGTCGCCTGCTTTGGCAAAGATGACAAGTATTTTTGTAAAACGGACACGTTACTCGAACTGGGACTGATATTGAGTCGGCGTTAAATCGGTGAAATTCGAAAATGCTGTGCTAAAGGCACTGATGTTGCCGTAACCAACCTCAAGTGCAGTTTCTGTAACGGTCATACCTTCAGCCAGGAAGTCCATCGCTTTTAGCATCCGCAACTGTTTCAAGTATTGCCCCCATGTCATGTGAATCTCAGCTTGTAGATGCCGTGTGAGCGTCCTTGGACTTACAGCTATTAGATTTGCAGCATCCTCTAAACTGAGATCCGTCGATAGATTCTCAGTGGTATGTTGTAGAACCTTCTCTATCTCAGGCGACCGCGCTTTTGGCAGCGTAAACAAATCACTTATTTGCATCTGTTCGTGACATAAATCCAGCAGGGTCAAAAAGAAACGATCTGCATTGAGGTTATCTGGTTTGCGGTCACCAGACCATCGGAGAGAGTGCTTAATCATCTCACGTATAAGCAGTGTTGCAGTAAATACTTGACATTCTGCTGGAGTAAATGGGGCAAATTTAGTTTCGACGAAGATGGATATTGCGCGAACAGACCTGATTGTGGATGCTTTGACATGATGTCCTGCTGGAATCCACGCAACACGCGATGGCGGTAGTCGCCAGGTTGCTTTGTCCGTGTCGATCTGAAATAACCCCTCGATGCCGTAAACGATTAAATGACGGTCAATAGCCATTGATACATCCAGCGCATCCATCACGACATCATGACTGAATGCCTTTGCAGGACTCTGCAAAAGACTTTCAATAACTTCCTTTGGAAATGGAGAAAGTGATTCCATAGGCAAGCTCCACAAGTACCAGTTTTTCAGATTATAGAAGAATACGGTCTCATTTGCGTTATTCTCGATTGAACGGTGTGGTACACAACCCAGATACCTGCTGTATGCCGTAGCCTCTCTATGCCTATTCACAGGACATGGTTTGGCTCCTACCGGCTTTGTTGTTGATAACGCAAGAGATGAACGCTAGTATGAAGCACCCAGGCCATCAATCCCACGATGATTAACCACTCGAAGATGGCTAAAGGCAGTACAGGCGGGCGGTTGAGAAATAAATCCGTCATGGCACTTTCAAAGTCTGTGGATGAATCATTGGGGAGAGCACCGGGTAAATTGAGGAAGATGACGAAGCAGGCCGTCGTGAAGAAACCCGATATCGCCAATGTGCGCGAGAAATAAGGTTTCTTGCTGAATAGCACATACACCGAAAAGAATAAAATCGTGAATTGCCCGACGTTGAAAAAGGTAAGTGCGGCCACCACATGCGGCGCGAGGTTATTCATCGGAAAGACCCCAACGAGCAAGCCTGATATCCCCATGATCAGTCCTAACAGCGCAAAAATCAGCCCCAACCAGTAACGCATCAACCATGCTAGCCCCAGCAGGTACACGATGAGAATTGCTGACCCAATGATCAGGCTATAGTTAAAGACCCATGCGATATTTGACACGCCTACCTCACCGAGTTCAGAGACAAAGTGATTAGCAAAGCCGTATGATTGCCCCGTCCGCCCCTGATAGAAGACAGCCGTAATCAGGCTACCGAAAATGATAATACCTGCACCGAGGATACCTGATAGTGCCGTTAGTTTAAGTGTTTTATCCTGGGACACGAGATGCCTAACTCCTACGATGAATAATGATGACCGAAGTTTGAGGTGGTTAGCCATGCCTGGTTTGATCTGCCAGCAAAAAGGCCCCCATCTAGGGAAAGCTAAAGCGGCAAACCCTCTCCTTGTGGAACTTGGGAGAGGGTTTTTGATAAGATACGCATTAGCTATTGCAAGGTCACCACAACCACAACAGCAATCAAATCATCCGTGATGGCAACCTGTTCAATCTCTACATTATCCAGTTCGGCACCGTCTGGAAGTTGTGCTGTGAAGTCGCTGGTCTCACCACTAAGAATATCTTCAAGATAGGCTTCGAGATAGGCAATCACGAGCGTATCTAATTCAT
>DAOTTW010000375.1:0-3173 GCA_034437615.1 Anaerolineae bacterium
CCCCACCCCGGACCTTTTCAGGGGTAGGTTTTTGGTTTTTCGTTGTTCCTGTGTGGCGGACGTGCCATTGCACGTCCCTACACAACCGCTGTGAACCGTAGGGACACCCAATGGGGTGTCCGGGGCGGCGTCAGCCGCCACAAAATACGATCAAACATCAAATACCTACCCCTGAGAATTCAATCCTCCTCTCCCACCATACCCAGACAACAATGGAGAGGTGGGAGCAAGCCGTTTAAAGCCCCTCTCCCAGCGCCAAAGGCACGTTCGGGAGAGGGGTTTGGGGTGAGGGCTGAGCAGTTACGCCCATTATAACCCCCTGCTTGTCGGCTTAGCGCGGGCACGCTACAATGCTACCCATAGATACACCGCGCAATCAAACAGGGGTAGGGCCATGCTCATCATCGAAAACCTGACGAAAATCTACGACAACGGCTTCAAGGCGCTCGATAAGCTCAGCTTCGAGATTCCAGAAGGCCAGTTTGTCGCGCTCATCGGCCTCAGCGGGTCCGGCAAAAGCACGCTGCTGCGCTGCATCAACCGCCTGATCGAGCCGACAGAGGGCCGCATCATCTGGAACGGTACGGACATCACCGCCCTATCCGACGAAGAGATCCGTTTTCTGCGGCGGCGCATCGGCATGATCTTCCAGCAGTTTAACCTCGTCAAGCGCACGACGGTCATCAACAACGTGCTATCGGGTCGCCTGGGCTATACGGGCACGCTGCCGAGCCTGTTCAACCTCTTCAGCCACGAAGAACGCGAGCGCGCCCTGCGCAACCTGGAGCGGGTCGGCATCAGCGATCAGGCCGATAAGCGGGCAACGGCGCTCAGTGGTGGTCAGCAGCAGCGCGTCGGCATCGCACGCGCCCTGATGCAAGACCCCGAACTGATGCTGGCGGATGAACCCGTCGCCAGCCTGGACCCGGCAACGTCGCACGGCGTCATGAAATACCTGCAACAGTTGCACGATGAGGACGGCCTGACCATCATCTGTAGCCTGCACTTCCTCAGCCTGGCACGCACCTACGCGGACCGCGTGATTGCGCTGAAGGATGGCCGCCTAGAGTTCGACGGGCCGCCCAGCGAGATTGACGACGAGCGCTTTAAAGAAATCTACGGCGAAGAAGCGGTTGATGTCGGCGTGAATTAAACACAAAGGGACACACACATGGACACAGCTAGCACAGACAAACTCCTGACCACCACGCGCTCCGTACGTAAACGCCTGGACTTGCAGCGCCCGGTGGAGCCAGAGGTCATACAAGCGTGCATCAAACTGGCGCTACAAGCGCCGACAGGCGGCAATCGGCAAAGCTGGGCCTTCGTGGTGGTGACGGACGCCGAGAAACGCGCCGCCATCGCCCGCTATTACCGGCAATCCTGGCAGAGCTACGTCCAAGAGACAGCAGGACGCCCCAACGCCAACGCAACCGCAGCGCAAATGCAGCGCGTCGGCAGTTCTGCAAACTATCTGGCCGAGCATTTGCAGCAGGTGCCCGTACACGTCATCCCCTGCTATCAAGGCCGCGTGGAACAAGCCGCGTCGGTGCTGGCGCAGGCGTCGTTTTACGGGTCGATCTTGCCTGCGGCGTGGTCGCTGATGCTGGCGTTGCGCTCACGCGGCATCGGTAGCGCGTGGACGACGCTGCACCTGCGCTATGAACGCGAAATCGGGGCCTTGCTCGCCATCCCCGACGACGTGACGCAGACGGCGCTGCTGCCAGTGGCCTATTACACGGGCGATGACTTCAAGCCCGCACAGCGCACGCCCGCGCCAGAGGTCACGTTCTGGGATGCGTGGGGCGAGACGCGATAAATAATGGACGAAAGCAGCCAAAACCGTAACGGCTTGTCAGCCTGTAAACGTGCCGCCGCGCCTGTGTGGTGCTATTTTTCCAGGTCCGGCAGGGTAGAATCCACATCGTTCAGGAATGCGCGTGCTTCGGCCAGCGTGCGCACAAAGCGCACCCGCATTCGCAGCACCCTCGCCGCCGTCCCCGCGACGAATTCCAGCAGGCGGTTATTCAGCGCCACGACAATCGTCCAGCCTAAGCCGTCGTGCTTGGGCCACTGCGTCTCGGTGAAGGTCTTGACGCGGCGCGGTGCCTGCCCCATCTCGCTGCAATCCACAATCACATGCACCAGTGGCGCTTCGCCTGCTTCGATCAGGTCCACAAGCGGCTGATCCACCTGCATCATATCGTCAACGGTCACATCCCCGATGTTCTGCGATAAAATCACACGCCCCGGTAAATACCACTCGGCTGTAATTGGCATGGGCTTATCCTCCTTGTATTAAATTTAATTTTTATGCTTCGATAATCAACGGCAGGCTGTAAATCAACAGCACGCCCACCAGATTAAAGGCCCACGCTGGCAACAGCAGCCACAGCAGACCCAACGCCCGCTTGCGCAACGGCTGCGGCACGCTGCTATCGGCACGCAGTAGGCCGATGCCTTGCCACACTTGCCACAGCCGATACGCTGTGTAGACGATGCCCGTAATAGCTAAGATCGCCTGAAAGAACAACGCGCTGAATAGTGCTTCGCTGACCAACTGCACCAGCAGCACCAGCACATAAGGCCCATAGGCCGCACGGATGGCCGCGTATTGGCGGCCACTGGCCAACACCAGCACGGGCAGCACCAGCCCAATCAGCACGCCGAAGCCGATGAAATAAAGCTGGAACCACAGTTCGTCTTGTGGCAGCGGGTTGGTATCTGCGGCGATTGGCAGGATACCCGCGTTCGTCAGCACGCCACTCGCCACAATCAACAGGCTGAGCACGGCCAGGGCAATCAGCGTCGGACGCCAGGAGAGTTGCGGTATATCGGCGGTTGCTTGCATGTTAGAGCAGCCTTTCGTCATCCGAAGTGTAATGAAAAGTATAGGTTGCAACCTGTTAGAATGCAAATGCCGATGTGACGGATAGCGCGTTGCTTGCGCGTTGCGCCCCCGCACATTACAATATGACAATATTTCGTTTATCTAAGCGTGTTCGTGCGCCCTACAGAACCCAGGCAGGATAACCCATGCAGCGCATCTTTATCTCATACCGCCGCACCGATTCCACCGCCCCTACACAGGCCATCTTCGACCGTCTGCAATCCCGCTTCGGTGCGGATAACGTCGCGGTGGATGTGGACCCCGGCACCAGCCCCGGCAGCGA
>DAOTTW010000376.1:0-5432 GCA_034437615.1 Anaerolineae bacterium
CGCCGGTGCACATAAGGCGCTGAAAGGGCGTCTGATTGCGTTTGCGGTGCCTTACGCCGAGCAAAACCGCGTCAATACGCCACAGATGCAGCGACATGAGGCCAATTTTGAACAAACCCTCGAATGCGCCATTCAACGCGACGACTTGCCAGCAGCAGCACGACTTGTGCGTGCGTATGGTTACCATCTTGCGCTTAGCTCCCGATGGCAGCAGAGCATGGCGCTATCTGACCGCGTGATACCGCTGCTCGAAGCCGCTGAGCGCTACGAGTGGCTGCCAACGGTGCTGCTCAATAAGCTGATTATCGACGCAAATTTGACACGGTCAGATCAGACATTCGAGACGGTAGATAGAATCCTCGAAATTGCCGACGAAGTCGAGCCACACTTCCCCGAAATCGACTTCAATATGCAGCGCTTCTCTGCGATTTATATGCGCGGCGCCTACCAGCATCGCAAGGGCAATATGCAGGCGGCAATTGCGGATTTTGAAACCGCCACCGAGATCGCCAAACGCATTCGCGAGCAACAAGATTTGCACCTCGCTCGTGCAGCGTTCAACCTCGGTGCGCTTTACCTGGAAATAGGCCAAACCCAGAAGGCCATTGAATATACCGAGACTGCGGTCGCAGGGGCCGAGCGTACAAACAACATCTTCTTACAGGGGCAGGGGCTGTTGAACCTGGGTGTGATACTGCTCAACAAGCTGGAACTGGAAAAAGCCGAAGCTAGTCAGATCGAGGGCCGTGAACTCGCTGAAGCCAATGACATCAAGCAAATTCTCTTTCTGGCGCTGACCAACCTCGGCATTATCGCGTTCGAACGCGGGGACCTGACCGCTGCGATTGACCTGGTTCGCCAATCGCTAGAGGTCGCGCAAGAAACGCACATCACCGACCATGTGAGTCAGGTTGAGGCTGCGCTGGGCGCTATGCTGGCCGAACAGGGGGCGCTGGAGGAGGCCGACGAGCACATCAGCGAAGCGTTACGACTGGCGGAGATCAGTCAGTCGCCGCGTGTACTGGTCCATGTGCTAGCAGAACAAGCCGATTTGCGCATCCGGCAGGCTCGCTACGACGAAGCCGAGGCCATCGCGCAACACGTGCTGGAAATTGCCGAGTCCATTAACATGCGCGAGTTCATCGCCCGTGCGAAGGTCGAGCTAGCACGCCTCTATCAGCACCGCGCACAAGTAATGCAAGCCGATGCCCGTCAGATCTACACGGAGATCGACCACGAGCGCGACCTGCGCCGCATGGACCGTTTGCTAAACCTGAATAGCGACAACGCAAACGACAAATCGAGCGACAAAGATTAGACGTATAGAGGACGAGATCACCAAATGCTAAAACGCTATGCTGCTCAAACCCTCGTTAGTGTGTTGCTGGCTTTGCTCGTCGGCTTGACCGTTAGCGCACAAGGTTTGCCCGCTGCTGTCGATGACCGCCCATTGGATGACATGCCGAGCATTGAGCAACAACTCAGCACGTCGGGGCAAGCCCGTGTCATCGTCAGCCTGAATACACCGTCACAGGTGCAAGGTTTGCCGCTGGATAACGCCAACCGCCTGGAACAAATCCGCTCACAACAAACCATGCTGCTAGAGCGCGTGCAACAGACAACTGATACGTTACAGGTGCATCATATTTACGATTACATCCCATTTGTCGCGTTGTCGGTGGATGCGGCCGGGCTACAGGCATTGCTACGCGACCCTACTGTGCGCAACATCAGCCCCGATACAATCGAGATGCTCCAGCTTGACAGTAGTGTCCCGCGCATCGGTGGCGATTGGGCACACGATAGCGGCTACACGGGTGCTGGTCAAGCTGTCGCCATTCTGGACACGGGCGTGCAGCAAGATCATCCCTTTCTGCGGGATACCGAGGGCGTGAGCCGCGTCGTCTCCGAAGCGTGTTACTCGTCATCGGACCCCGCATTTAGCTCACAGAGCTTGTGCCCTGGTGGTGTCTCACAATCGACCGCACCCGGCAGCGCCACACCCTGCACGTATACAGGTTGCGATCATGGCACGCATGTTGCGGGTATCTCTGCGGGTCGTAACGACACAACGGTCGGTGTGGCCCCGGATGCCGAGATTATCGCGGTAAAGGTCTTTTCGTTCTTTGCTTCACAGGGTGGCGTCGGTGCGTTTAGCTCGGATGTAACACGCGGCCTAGAACGGGTCTATGCCTTACGAGATACATATAGCATTGCTGCCGTCAACCTTAGCGTGGGTGGCGGGCGCTCTGCTAAGCATTGCGAATCCTCCATCGGCACCGCCGAAATTTCACGTTTGGCGGTCGTGGCGTTACTCAGCGACGCCGAAATCGCGGTGATTGCCGCTTCTGGTAACGATGGCTTCTCAGAGGCAGTATCGTCCCCGTCGTGTTTGTCGAATACGATTAGTGTGGCGGCAGTCGATAACAACGATGTCGTCCCTAGCTTCGCGAATATGTCCCCGGCGATTCATCTGCTAGCCCCAGGTGTCAGCATCAATTCGTCCACGACAGGCAGCGGCTACAATTCCCAAACGGGCACGTCAATGGCTGCGCCGCATGTCGCCGGGGCGTTTGCGCTGTTGCGGCAGGTCGCGCCACAAGCACCCCTCTCTGATTTGCTAGAATTGCTGCGTCAGACGGGCGTCCCCGTCAACGATGCACGCTCCGGCCTGACCCGTGCGCGTGTTGACGTTGAAGCCGCTTTGAGTGAAATACTGACAAATGGTGTAAAAGCCGTCGGACAGGTGCGGATCAACGAAATCAGCGCCGGCACGAATGCGCAAATTGAGCTGATTAACAACGCTGCTGCCGCTGTGAATCTCAACGACTGGCACCTGGACGTGTACGCCGACGACATGCTGCTGAACAGTATCGCGCTATCCGGTCAGACGATCCCTGCAAACAGCGCGCTCGTCCTGAACGTGTCAGCAGCGAGTTGGACGACGAACGGTGCGCTTGACCTGCGCAATGGTGACCTGAGTCAGGATTTTGTGCGCTGGGGTACGTCTAGCACGGCACCAGCCGCATCACAATCGCGCTGGATGGGCCAAAATCCCGCGTTTGATGCTGTGCAAGCGGGTCAAACGCTGGGGCGCATAGGTACAAGCCTAGACCGCGATGAAGGTGCAGACTGGCTGCCACAAAGTGCCACACTCGGCAGTATGAACCTCGTCGCGCCGCCCGCGAACGATGCATTCGGCAATCCGGTAATCATTGACACAACCGACTTTAGCTATCGCATGAATACAACGCTGGCCGCCGATGATTCGTCAGACCCGTTTGAGTTGCTCCCTGCGGAATGCGCCAGCACCGATGCATCGGTCTGGTTCCAGTTTACAGCGACGACAGCGCAAACCCTGCAATTCAGCACTCAAGGCAGTGACTACGATACGATTCTGGCGCTTTTTGAGGGTGACCAACTGAATGATCTCAGCTTAGTCGGCTGTAATAACGATGTCGGTGGCTCGCTGTTGCATTCCAGCGTCGTTGCGGATGTCGAAACAAGCACGACTTACACGCTGATGATCACGGGCGCAATCTACAGCTACAGTGGCTTTCTGGAATTGCACGTTGCCGAACCGCAGGATAACGACACGCCCCAGCAAGCTATCGAAATCGACAGTTTCCCCTACGTCAACGCGCAAATCACCACCAACGCCACCAGCGCAGGCGATCCGGTGCCTGTGGGTTGCCCCAGCAACTCGCAGGGGGTCTGGTATACGCTGGTCGCGCCCGCTGATGGCATCGTGACGCTAACGACAGCAGGCTCCAGTTACGATACGATCCTCTCCGTGTATACGGGCACACCGCAAAACCTGACCTACGTCGGCTGTCACGATGACGTTGACCCGATCTTTACGGGCGATTACACATCCGCGCTGCAAATTCAGCTTGATGGGCTGGATCGTATTTACATCATGATCAGTGGCGGGCAAGGCCCTGGCGGTCCAAGCGGCTCACTGGTGCTGGATGCGGCGTTCACGCCCTCGCCGGATAACGACTTCTGGACATCACCCGTGCGTATCGAAGCACTGCCATTTGATTACAGCCAAAACACCAGCAGCGCCGCGCTAGATAGCAGCGACCCCGATCCATCCTGCGATCAGGTGGTCATACTGCCGACTGACATCAACAGTGCGGTGTGGTTCAGCTACACATCTGATGAGCCGATGCGCGTTACGATTTCGACGCAAGGTTCAGATTACAGCACACTGATCGGCGTCTATACCGATCCGCTAGAATGGAATGAAATCGGCTGCTCAGATGGCTTTGGTGGCCCGACGAGCTTAACTTTTAATGCGCAGCCCGAAACGGATTATTACATTATGATCGGTGCGACGTTGCTGGTTAACGGCGGTGCGCTGTCGCTCAACATAACGGGGCAAGCGCTAGCAATCGACCTCGAAGCCGAAAGCATCAGCTTGAACAACCCCAACGCGCTTGGCGGTCAGCTTGAGGTGACTTATGGCGTTCGCAACACGGGCAACAGTGCGAGTGGTGCTTTTAGCGTGGCGTTGTTGCACGCCGCTGATGACGATTGCATCGCAAACGGTACACGCATCCACGATGAAGCACACAGCAGCCTCGGTGCAGGGGCCGACACCACAACAACCGTAACGGTGCAACTCGATCAGGTCGCCCTGTTCACGCGCAGCATCGCCGCAACGCCACCCAATGCAGGCACGGGCTATACACACGAGCACACCGAGTATTTATGCCTGTCCGTTGATGCGGATAACGCTGTCAGCGAAAGCGATGAGACGAATAACAGCAGCATGGAAGCAGGCGTCGGACGCATCGGCTTTATGTATTTCCCCTGGGATGTGGACGACGATGGCATGGTCACACAAGATGATCTAGGGCGGGTACTAGTTGAGCTAGGCCAGGCGGCGGATGCCCAGTTGCAAGCACTTGATATGGATGGTGATGGGTCGATCACTGCACGCGACGCTGTGACGTTGCTGAACCGCATGGGCTATAAGACTAAATGACATTAGATATGTTAAATTTTAGGAGATAAGCATAATGCCACGACTTCGTATGACGAGCACGGCCGCACTCATAGCGTTGCTGATGCTGACACTTAGCGCGCAAGCTCAAGATACGAGCGATAGCTTGCAACAACCCGCAGCAGAGGGCGATCCAATCAGCATTTCGGGCGTCTTCTGGGAGGATACAGACATTAACGGCCTCGATGACAATAGCGAACCACGCTTATCAGGTGTGGATGTGACATTGTTTCAGGAAGATGGCACGTCGGTCGAAACGGTGACGACTGACACCAACGGCATCTATAGCTTCACATTCACGGCAGAGGGCAACTACTACCTGCAAGCCACCATACCGACTGACCGCACCCTAACCATCTTGAACGCAGGTAACGATGATGCGATTGACAGCGACTTCAACCGAGGCAACCAGCGCACGGCC
>DAOTTW010000377.1:0-3736 GCA_034437615.1 Anaerolineae bacterium
GCTGAAATGCTGACAAGCTGAAATGCTGAACCGCTATTATGCAAGGAGGTATGGCTTGATTGATGTCAACCAGCTAACCAAGAAGTACGGCGAATTTACCGCTGTGCGTAATATCACATTCACAGCAGAGCCGGGGCAAGTGACGGGCTTCCTGGGGCCGAATGGCGCAGGTAAAACCACCACTATGCGCATCCTGACGGGCTTTATGCCGCCCACAGATGGCACTGTAATCGTCGCCGGACATGACGTATTCGAGCAGAGCATGGCCGTGCGGCAGCGCGTCGGCTATCTGCCGGAAAATGTGCCGCTCTACCGCGATATGAGCGCCCGCGATTACCTGATGTACGTCGCAGAGATACGCGGCCTGAGGCAACGCCGCAGCCAGGCCGATGCTGTGCTGGCGCGTGTCGGGCTGACGAGCCGCGCAAGCAGCCGCATTCGCACACTATCGAAAGGGATGCGCCAGCGCGTCGGTTTGGCGGCGGCCCTGATCCATGACCCCGAAGTGCTGATCCTGGACGAGCCGACTATCGGCCTGGACCCGATTCAGGTGCTAGAACTGCGCGACCTTGTGCGCGACCTGGGTAAAGACCACACGCTGCTATTCAGCACGCATATCTTGTCCGAAGCGGAGCAGGTCTGCGATAAGGTCGTGATTATCAATCAGGGCGAAATTATCGCGCAGGGTGCCCCGGCAGCGCTACGTGCACGCATGGAGCGCGGCGGGCGTGTGCTGGTGCGTGTGGCGCGGGGCGCGGATTCCGCAATGGCTTCAATTCAGGCTTTAGAGGCTGTGGCGGGTGTGACGCAGGACGTAAACGGCATCATCGCCACACCAGCAGACCCACAGATTGACCCGCGTCCGCTGATTGCACAGCGACTCGTCGCCAATGACTTTGAGATCATCGAAATACGCTCGCTGGCGGTCAGCCTGGAGGACATCTTCTTAGAATTCACGCAGTCGGCAGCGTCGCCGGATGCAGACCCAACCGACGACGACACAGCAGAAGCCAATCCGCAGGGCGAAACGAAAGATAATCAAAATGCAGAGGAGGTCGCATAATGCGGGCACTATGGGCTGTCTATAAGCGTGAAGTCTCGTTGTTTTTTCGTTCGAGCATCGCCTACGCCATCGCGTTTGGTCTGCTGCTGTTCCTGGGCTTCTTGTTCACGGGCAATGTGACGGGCATCGTGCAATTCAACCAGACCGGGCAAGCGTCCATCCCGGCGGATACGCTGGTGATTCAGATATTGGACGTGCTGACGTTCCTGCTGTTCATCATCGGGCCACTGCTGACCATGCGCCTGCTGTCTGAGGAAGCGCGTGAGGGCACGCTTGAGGTGCTGATGACGCTGCCGATGGGCGATTGGACCTTCGTGGTGGGCAAATGGCTGGCCGCGTGGACCTTCTATACGGTGGTGCTGCTGCTGACGCTGGTCTATATGCTGCTGCTATCCACGATTGGCGTGCCCGATGTCGGCTCGCTGGTGGTGGCGTATTTCGGCACGTGGTTATATGGTGGTGCGGTGCTGGCAGTCGCTATGATCTGGTCGGCCATCACTGAGGATCAGATTGTGGCCGCGTTTTTGAGCGCGGCTAGCGTGCTGGTGCTGTATCTCATCGGCGGCGCAGCGCAATTCACCACAAATCAGACGGCTGCAAATATCTTCCGTGAACTCGGCTTACAGACGCATTTCAGCGAAACGATGCTACAGGGCATATTGCGCGGTGAAGACGTGGCCTATTTCGTGCTGCTGATGGTCGCCGCGCTGTTCATCACAACGACAATCGTCGGTACACGGCGCTGGAGGGCCAACTAACCATGAGCGAACATCACACACAGAATACACAAAATCAGACGCTTGCGGTCATCCCACCCGGTTTGCTGCTTGGCTTATCAGCCATTGGCTTTTTCGTGGCGCTGGGCGTGGCGCTGACGCAAAATGCATTCAACATCGTCGGCTGGGCGGGGCTGGCCATCGGTATTTTGTCGCTGGTGGCCTGGGCTTTCCTGGCCCCTGAGCAGCTTACGAAGCTGCTGCGTGGTCGTGCGCTGAGCTATG
Source organism: Anaerolineae bacterium (assembly GCA_034437615.1). Lineage (GTDB taxonomy): Bacteria > Chloroflexota > Anaerolineae > Aggregatilineales > Phototrophicaceae > DAOTTW01. Next base: position 2,065 of record DAOTTW010000377.1, read on the forward strand.
GCGGCACGGGCTTTGTGGTGACGGGCGTGTTTATCGCGGCGCTGGTGCTGATCTACATCCTGATTGACCGGCAGGGCTGGCGTGTCGATCTATCAACGGGCGAATTCTTCTCACTGACGCAAGAAGCCGAGGTACTGGTCACACAATTGACGCTGGACCCGGCCACACCCGATATACGCATCATCGCTTTTTACGGTCCGGCGCAGGGTGGCCAGCGTGACCGCCTGGCTGTGCTGCTGGATGATGTGGTACGGGCCAGCAACGGCAGCATCAGCTATGAATTCATCGACCCGGACCGCCAACCCCTGCTGACAGAATCCTATGGCGCGGTGGCAGGCCAACTCTACATCGCGCCACTGACTGACGAGGGCGAACCGAGCATCGAACAGGCTGAGCAGGTCGGCGGCACGGGGCAACAGGCCATCATCGACGCGCTGATCCGCGTGACGGCCACAGGTGACTTCCGCGCTTACTTCTTGACGGTGCAGGACGGTGTGCCGCTTGACGACAATAGCCCCAGCGGTGCGAATATCCTCGCGACCAGCCTGCGCGATACGTTTAACTGGACGGTAGAGAACACCAGCTTGCTCGACCTGAGCGACCCTGATAGTGATGTGCTGGGTGCGGCGGCTGATGGCGAAGTGCTGGTTATCCCCGGTGGCAGCGCCCCCTTGCCGGATGAAGCGCTGACGGTGCTCACGGATTACCTGGATGGCGGCGGCAATGTCGTGATCTTCGGTGGCATCAGCTTTGATGGCGACGAACCGACAGCGCTGGCCACTGCGGATAACCTGTCGGGCTATTTGCAGGATAGTTTCGGCGTGCAGATGCAAAATAACACCGTGATCGACCTGAACAGTACGTTTGCGCTTGGCTCACCGCTTGATCTGGTCGTGCAGGAATTCGCGCCGGATCAGCGCATCACGCGCAACTATGGCGAAGGGCAAAGCCTCGTGCTGCGCGTACCGCATAGCCTCAGCATCGCGGACGAAGCGCCCGAAAACGTGGCCGTCACGCCGCTGGCCTTCAGCACAGAGGCCGCTTACGCGAAGGACGATCTGAACTTCAGCCGGGAAATCACAGGCGAGCAGATTCAGCAGGCCAACGACGACACAACCGGGCCGTTTGTGCTGGGGGCCGCCGCAGAAAACACCGAGACAGGCGCTAAGCTGGTGCTGTGGGGCAGTGAGTCGTTGCTGTATAACCAGTTCCAGCAATTCGACCAGCTTGGCTTACGCAATATCGACGCGGCGCGTAACAGCCTCTTTTGGGCGGCGGATTACGAAAACTTCTTCGAGAACATCCCGCAGCTAAGCATCAACGAGCAACCACAGAATCAGCCTGTGTTGGCCAGCCCGGAGCAACTGCGTAGCATTACGTTTATCGCGATGGGCGTGTTGCCGTTCAGCGTGCTGGGCGTGGGCGTTTTCGTGTGGTGGCGTCGTCGCCAAGCGGATATGGCGTAACTGCTTAGCCCTCACCCCCTCATTCCCCCTTTTCAGGGGTAGGTATTTGGTTTTTCGTTGTTCCTGTCCTGTGTGGCGGACGCACCAGTGGCGCGTCCCTACAGACCTGCTGTGAATGATTGCGACCCTGTAGGGACAGGGCACTGACCTGTCCGGGGCGGCGCAGGCCGCCATAAAATACAGTCAATCATGAAAAACCTACCCTT
>DAOTTW010000378.1:0-2639 GCA_034437615.1 Anaerolineae bacterium
GGCTACAGCCAGAGCGAGGCCGAGAGCCAACTCATCCAGCGTTACGTTGCAGACACAGTTGAAGGCGAAAATCCAGCGGCACGCGAGAAAGAAGCTAAAGCCACGATTGCCAGTGCCTACAAGCAGTCGGAACGTGAACCAATCTCATCGCCACGCAAAGCTGCCGAAACGCAGGTTGGACAACTCGTAGATCGTTACGGACAGACCACAATTGAGCGTCCGTCAGTAGATGAGATTGTCGAAGCCATCGAAGCTTGTGCCTATCTCAACGCAGTCGAGTGGGCGGAACAGCGCGAGCGCTTCAAGGCTTTCACAGGCGACGGACTCAAGATCGCCGACATAGATCGGCTCTATCGCGAGAAGCGCAAGGCATTGGAACGCCAGCAACAGAGTTCGCTGGTCGATACCGAGGAATACATCGAGCTTGACGGCTACATGATCTATCGCAAGCACACGCATCGCGGCTCGACACAAAAAGTGATCGCATCCTGGCAGGCACGCATCTTGGAGCGAGTCTGCCGCATGGACGACGATGGGCGTTTTGAGCGTGTCGCCCGTGTGCAGGTTGAAGGACACGGGCATAACGAAACGCTGGATGTGCCGTCGGAGTTATTCGGCGATGCCAATGCACTACAACGCTTCCTCGCTGCGAATGCAGGTGAGAACTTCACCACACGTGCTGGGATGCTCAAGCACCTCACGCCAGCGATTTTGGCATTGTCTGGCGAATATCCCACGCGGCAGACCTATCGTTTCATGGGCTGGACGCAACTGGATGATCGTTGGGTATATCTAACGCCGATGGATTGCATCACGGCGAAGGGTAAATTGGCCGAGCCACCCGAAGTCGAACTTCCCCAGCGCCTGCGCGATTACGGCATCCAGACCTCTAGTTGGCAGGAGGCGATAGCGGCTTTCAATGCCATGACGAAGGTCTTTCCAAAGCAAATTGTGTCGGTTTGCTGCTCGTTCGCGCTACTGCCGCTACTGCAACGCTTCTTCCCAGCGACGGCACCGCGACCGGCATTGCATCTGGCAGGTACTTACGGCAGCGGCAAATCGGAGTTGGCGGCATTGCTGTGCGGCTTCTACGGTCACTTCGAACGCGACACACCCCCTGCGCAGTGGGGCGATACCATCAACACCGTTGAGACGCTGGGCTATCCGCTGGCAGACGCGCTCTACTGGGTCGATGATTACAAGCACATCTACGCTGAGGACAAGACCTTCACGCGCTTCTTGCAGAGCTATTCACGTGGTATGGGGCGCGGACGCCTGACCCGCGAGGCCAAGCTAAGGCAGGAAAAGCCGTGTCGTGGCCTCATCCTCTCCACTGGCGAGACCACAATTGAAGGCGAGGCCAGCGTGTTGTCACGTATGTTGGTGATTGACGTGCCGCCCTGGGAACAGCGCGACCCAAACGGCGAGCATTTACTGCGGGCCGATATGCTGCGGCAGCATCTACCAGGGTTCACGGCGCACTTTGCCTCCTGGATTGCTCGACAACTTGAAGCGGGAACACTGCATGAGGAGATCACGCGTCGCTATGCCAACAACGTCGAAGGCTATCGCAAGAAGCTCAATGCCACCATGAAGAGCAAGCAGTCCAACACAGGCCGCCTGATCGCAAACTGGGCGGTGCTGGTGACGGTCTACCAGTTGCTGGCACGTTTCGTGAGCGAGATGGACGCAGACTATCTGCTGCCGTACTGGGAGGATAGCATCGCTGAGACGGTGCAGATCGTGAGGGAAGAACGGGCCAGCGAGGTCTTCTTGAATGTGCTGGGTCAGTTGCTGGCAAGCGGCGAGGTCATGCTGGCTGAGGATCGGCAGAATCCGCTTGAGCCGCCACCGGGCAAGACCATCGTCGGCTACCGCGATGCACATTATATCCACCTGCTGCCGGAGGTCGCATACCGCGCTGTGAACCGCGTGCAGGCGCTGAAGTTCACCACCGGGGCGATTGGCTTACAGTTGCGCGAAGATGGCGTGTTACTGTCGCCAGATGCGGGTCGTAATCTCACAGTACGCGTACGAGTGCGTGGGACGCGCATCCGCATGTGGCGGCTGAAAGCTGACGCATTCGAGGGCGATGCACCCTAGCGCAGGGTGTCCCTGTTGTCCCTACGTCCCTACATGGGACATGGCCTCCCCCTGTGGAATTTACAAAAAACACCCCTCCGTCCGTTTATGCGCAAAAAAGGTGTTCGGCGTGTATGGACAGTAGGGCTTGTAGAGACAGCACGACAGGGCAAGCAAAACTTGCGGCAAAATATGCTAGTAGATGGTAGGGACAGTAGGGCTTGTAGGGACAAAGAAACAACCGTTTATTCGCATTTTAAAAGATGAGTTCTCCAGTGTGCTTGCGTTGATTAAAAATTATCGCTTGTAGTAAAATGTGATTTTGATTGCAGAGTCCAAAGCTCATAGGAGGAGAAAGTGTCAAAGAAATCTCGTCTTTTTATCCTGACCTGTATTTTGTTGTTAAGTTTTTTCACATTTCATGTTTCCGCGCAGTCCAGTGAGTGGATCGTCTATTCTGCGTTGCAAGGTGGCAACCGAGATTTATTTCTAATTGATCCTAATGGCATACGGGAAAATCGGTTGACAAATGATGAAGCCGAACAACGGCAGCCTGT
>DAOTTW010000379.1:0-2988 GCA_034437615.1 Anaerolineae bacterium
CCCCCTGAAGGGGGCTATTGCACGGTGCATTGTGCATGTTTCTCACGTTATCCGCAAAGTATGCCGATAACATCTTCCCTATGTGGCCATAATTGTGTAGGGACGCCCAATGGGGCGTCCGAGGACGTGCCGTTGCACGTCCCTACAACCGATTTGCCGGTCATTTTTGCGGACGATGTCAAACGCATCATTCGGTGACGATGTGATAAATCTGTACAGCATACAGCCTGCTTGAGCAGGCTTGTCGGTACCGGGGCCGGACGTTTTAACGTCTGGCGACTGAAAATGGGACACGTACCTGAGTCGTTACGGAATGTGGGACAACCCCTGCCGTTTGTCATTGCACTTGCCCGCTTTTGGCGTTAAGATTTAGTTAGCTTATTGACTTCAGCAGGTAGATACACACATGATTGAAGGGGTTCTCATCGCGACACTGGGCTACGAGCCACAGGTGGCGACACTGACACTAAATGCCTTGCAGGTGGCAGGCTTCAGGGTGCAATACGTCACGGTACTGCACACAGACCCCACACATGATGCACACACGCAGCACGCACTTAACACACTGCGCGATGCATTTCAGCGGACCCCGCGTTATTCCGACATCTACTACACTCCGCACCTGTTAAGCGGACGGGATGGCCCACTACCAGACGTCATCAGCCCACAGGATATGCAAAGCAGCTTCGAGCACCTTTACACGCTCCTGCGGCAGCAAAAGCAGGCTGGGCGGCAAGTTCATCTAGCCATCAGCGGCGGACGCAAGACACTGGCCCTGATGGCTTTATCAGCGGCACAGGTACATCTCGATGCGGATGACCGCGTATGGCAACTGACGAGCGATGATGCCCTGATGCAATCGAAGGCGCTCCATGCCAGCGACCCAACGCAGGTACAGCTTGTACGCATTCCGTTGTTCACGCTGGGGCAGGTACAGTATGGCTCTGACTCTCGTGTGCAGCGCTTTATGATGGAACTCACGAATGCCGAGCAGGAGATTGTGCGCTTGATTATGCAGGAAGGCTTATCCAATCAGGCGCTGGCAGATCGGCTGCAAAAGAGCGAGAAGACCATCGCCAACCAACTCACGGGCATTTACCGTAAAGCCGCGACTTATTACGAACTAGAGCGTCCGGTGGATCGCGTGTTCTTGATGTCCCTCTTAGGAAGATATTCCCAAACGATTTAGGAAGACCCTCATCTACGGTCATGACTATGTGTGGTCTATCATGACTTCATTTGCTGGCCGAAACCGAAAGGAGAGGTTAATAAACCACATGGATGCAGCACTTGCAGTATTATTGAAATACCTGGGACGTTGGCTAGGCCGCGATGCGGCAGAACTGGCGGCTGATTGGCTGGCACCTGCTGTCGTGCCCGCGTGGGATCACCCTGCCCTGGCAACAGTCACCGAGTTGATGCCAGTCGCTAATCGAGTGGGTGGTCCGCTGGCAAGCGTGTTCAACGACTTGGGCCAAGACAAGCCGAGCGCTACGCCGCATTACTGGCCCTTCGCTGAACTGTCACTCAAAGAAGAGTCCTTGTTTCCTTTAAAGTTGCCACCAACACAGGATGCTGAGGGGCAATTGCAACGGCAGTTAAGCACCGAAGCTGTTGCTTTGAAAACCGTGACGGATACGCCAACTGTAATCGCGAGCCTGCTGAGTCTGATGCAACGCTATACGTGGTGCGTCTCAGCGGGTGATGCGAGTGCAGAAACGGATGCTGTTTCGCTTTATGATCGTGCGCGCACCTCGGCTGCGCTGGCCGCTGCCCTGGCGGCGCAGCAGCAGACTGGAGCGAATCAGGTACTGGCTCAGCTAATCGAAGGTGACATCAGCGGGATTCAGCGCTTCATCTATACCGTCGCCGCCAAAGCTGCTGCAAAAACGCTGCGGGCAAGGTCGCTCTATCTGCAATTGCTGACAGAGGCCGCTGCACGCTTCATCTTGCGTGAAAACGACATGCCACTCACGAACCTGATTTACGCAGGTGGTGGTCGCTTTTACCTGTTGCTGCCAGCAGATACGAAGTTAGATGATGTGCGTCAAAAGCTGGACAAGATGCTGTTGGAGCATCACGACGGCAGCTTGTATCTGGCATTGGGTCGGGCTGAATTGCGGCCTGAACACTTCAAGCCGGGTGGGTTTGCTACGGTCTGGCGTGAGGTCAGTCAAAGTACAGGTGACGATAAGCGCCGTCGCTTTGCCTATATGGATGCAAAAGATATGCTGGATGCAATCTTCGAGCCGCGTCCGCTCAAAGATGAGTTGTTGCTGCGTTACGAAGATCGGGATGATCCGGTTGATGCGTTGGGTGACAAGACAGACTCAGCTTTCAGCAAATCGCTGGTCGAACTGGGTAGCGGCTTACGTCGTGCAGAGCATCTCCTGCTGGCAGACATCGAACCGCAGCAGACAGAGATAAAGATGGGAACATATCAAGACGCGCTAGCGCAGCTCGGCATGGCGGTGCTCTTGCTGCAAGCCAATGGCAACATCATCCGACCTGAGCACGGTCTCTCTTTCAAGCCAAGCCGGGCGCAGGTACAGGGGATGCGAAACGCACCCGAACAGCCTGTACTTGACCGTGCGACACAAGCGCTCAATTGCCCGGTGGCAGGTGCATTACGCTTCACGGTTAACGTCGTACCGAATAAGCAGATCAACGGACACAATGAGCCAGCCACTTTCAACGACCTGCAACAAGCTTCACGCGGCCTTAAGCGTATGGGGGTACTGCGTATGGATGTCGATGACCTAGGACGCTTGTTTGCGCAAGGCTTCAGGCGACCTGATGGCAGTTCACGGGCATCGCTGGCTCGAGTGGCGTCACTGAGTTTTGCCCTTAGCCTGTACTTTGAGGGTTGGGTCGGTGAATTGTGTCGCCAGATCAACACGGGTGACTGCCGCCAGGATGTGCCAGACACCAATGAGGGCGAACTGCGCGGCTATGCCAGCAATGTTGAAACGGTTTACACAGTCTACT
>DAOTTW010000380.1:0-7857 GCA_034437615.1 Anaerolineae bacterium
TAGCAGCCTTGTAGTGTTCGCGCAAATCCTGCCTGACTGCTGTGCCGGATACGGGCGAGAGCATCGCGACCAGCGCCACCCCAACGCCAAACCCTAGCAAAATCCCATAGGAAAAAACCATCACTTTACGCATCTAGCATCCCTCTGCATACTGTACTGGCACGGTGTGCTCGTCATTTTAGCGCATGGTGCGTGTTTTGTCGTCGTTTACCCATACAGCGCCCCAGTACACATTTTGTACGCGAAAGGTTATATGCATGAGCAAGCAAGTGATCCAGACTGATAACGCCCCTGCCGCAGTCGGCCCCTATTCACAGGCCATCATCGCCAATGGCTTTGTCTTCACGGCGGGGCAGGTCGGCCTTGTGCCCGGTACGAAGGACTTTGCAGCAGGCGGCGTACAGGCACAGGCACGCCAGGCCCTGAACAACGTGCAAGCCATCTTAGAGGCTGCTGGCAGCAACATGGAGAATATCGTGAAGGCGACGGTTTTTCTGGCCGATATGGACGATTTCGCCGCCGTGAACGAGGTCTACGCCGAGTTCTTCGCCGGTGCACCGCCAGCCCGTAGTGCGGTGCAGGTGGCTCGCTTGCCGTTGGGCGCATTAGTGGAGGTCGAGGTCATCGCGCTGGCGGGTTAGCCATCGTCAGACGGTTTTTCTGGCATGATGTGCTGACCGTCTGCATGTTTATCCAGCGATAAAACATCTGTAATCGCGTCGAAGTTGAGTGAGCCGTAAAGGTGTGGGAAGCGCTCAGCGTTTTGTGTCGTGGGGGCTGGCCCTGTTTCGGGATGTACGGGCGCTTCCCAGCGTAGCTCAGCCTGCAAGCGCCCCGCATCAATGCACAGCAGCAGCAACTCCGGCACCTCACGGTAGCTAGCATCCGCAACGCGCTTCACCTGTCCCCAGGTCGAGCAGTGGATGAAGCCCTCAGTCTGTAGGGATTGCGGTGCATAGCGGCTTTGCTGCTGTGCTGCCAGCCAAACTGCACGCGGGATAATATGATAAATTAGCATGAGGTGCCGTCAACCACCATACAATATAGTTAATTATAAAAGCACACGCGCAGACGAAAATACCTACATAAACGACTGCATCACGCTATCCAGCGTCTCCGCAGACGGGCGCACCTTCTCATCGGGCAAAGTCGCCAATGCTTCATCGACCAGATTTTCCGTCTCTTGCAGCGTTAGGCGTGGCTCTTCGTAGTAAATCAGGCCCGTCATGAACAGGTTTTCCCGTGTGGAGCGTTCCAGCACATCAATCGCCTGCGCACGATTGCGCGGGTCGTGGTCGTGGCCCAACTTCTTCAGTTGGATGACCGTACCATCGTGCAATTCCACCGGGATGACCGCATCTTCGGCGTAATCCTCGACGGCGATTTCCTGCTTGGCGTCCACGTAATCCGGGGCCATCACCTGAATCTCGTGCAAGGGGATTTCGTTGGCCTTGCCGTAGGGGTAGCTCTTGGTGGAATCCGCGTTGTTGTTGAACGTCACGCACGGGCTGATGATGTCCAGCACAGCCGTGCCCTTGTGCGCCAGCGCCGCACGCAGCAACGCTTGCACCTGCGAGGCGTCACCGCTGAAGCTACGCGCCACGAACGTCGCACCCGCGACGACTGCTTCCAGCGCGAGGTCAATCTGTCGGAATTGGTTGTGGCCATAATACTTCAGCGTTTGGCCTTCGTCGGCGGTGGCGCTGAATTGGCCTTTGGTCAGGCCGTAGACGCCGTTATTCTCGATGATATACACGAAGGGCACATTGCGCCGGATGACGTGCTTAAATTGGCCCATGCCGATGCTGCCCGTGTCGCCATCCCCGCTGACCGCCACAGCACGCAATTCACGGTTGCCTGTCAGTGCGCCCGTCACCACCGAGGGCATCCGGCCATGCAGCGCATTAAAGCCATGCGAACGGCCCAGGAAATAGGCCGGGGTCTTGGACGAGCAACCGATGCCGCTCATCTTCAGGATGCGATGCTGTTCAATACCCAGGTCGAAGGCCATGCGCGTGATCTGGTTTGAGATTGAATCATGGCCACAGCCGGGGCAGAGCGTGCTCTTGAGTCCGCGATAATCCGCCAGTGTGAGTCCGAGGTCGTTTGTGTTCGCCATTGTGTTTGTGTCTCTCTTTATGCTCTGGTTTTCGTTTGATCGTGTCTTCTTGGTAGGGGCGTGCCCCGCCCCTACGCGGTTACGTTTCAGCGCCGACCTGAGCCAACACGCCATCCACGATGAAATCGGCGGTCATGGGCAGGCCATCACCCAGCGCCAGCGATGTGACGTGCCGCAAATCTTCGGGATACTCGACACGTAGAATCTGGTTCAGTTGGCCATCGTAGTTATTCTCCACCACGAACACGCGCTCGTGGCCCAGCACGAAATCCTTCACGCTATCGGCCAGTGGCAGCGCCCGCACGCGCATGTAATCCGTCTGTACGCCCTGTGACGCCAGATAATCACGCGCTTCCTGTGCGGCGGGTTCGTTGCTGCCGAATGTGACGATGCCGACGCTTGCGCCGTTGTCCTCGATGATGGGTGCGGGCAGTTGGTTGCGCGTGCTCTCGATTTTCCCAGTCAGGCGGTGCATGTTCTGCATCCACGCCGCGCTGTCTTCCGTATAGACCGCCATTTCATCGTGGCCCGTGCCGCGTGCAAAGTAGCCTGCTTGCGGGTGATCTGTGCCAGGGATCGTGCGATAACCGATGCCATCGCCATCAACGTCCCTGTAGCGGCCCCATTTGCCATGCTGTGCGATGAACTGGCGCAGGCTGTCTGCATCCAGCACCTTACCGCGATTGATGGGCTGATCGGGATACGCGAACGGCTGCGCCATCCAGTTATTCATGCCCAGGTCCAGGTCGCTAATCACAAAAATGGGCGTCTGGAATTTGTCGGCAATATCAAACGCCTGCCAGCCGAATGCAAACGCTTCTTCGGGCGAGGCTGGCATCAGCGCCACCTGACGGGTATCGCCATGCCCCAGGAAGTGAATGAAGAACAGATCGCCCTGACTGGTGCGGGTGGGCATCCCGGTGCTTGGCCCCATGCGCGTGATGTCCCAGAAAACGCAGGGGATTTCGCTGAAGTAGGCCAGCCCGACAAACTCCGCCATCAAGCTGATGCCGGGGCCGCTGGTGGCCGTTAGTGAGCGTGCACCGGAGAAGCCCGCGCCGATAATCATGCCTGCTGCCGCCAGTTCGTCCTCGGCTTGGATAATGGCCAGCGTGTCTTTGCCCGTTTCCGGGTCTTTGCGCAGGTGCCGATACGTAATCATGCCGTCAATGAAGCTGGTCGAGGGCGTAATCGGATACCACGCGGCCATGTGACAGCCGCCGAAGATCGCGCCGAGTGCCCCGGCTTCGTTGCCTGTAATCAGGATTTTGCCTTCAGTCTCGTTCATCGGCTCGAAAACGAACGGGTCCGCTTTGACGAGCTTCTCTGCGGCCCAGTCGTAAGCCAGTTGTACCACATTGAAGTTCATCTGTGTGGGCTTTGGCTTGCCCTTGAAGTTGTCGCTGAGCACGCTTTCGATGACATCCAGCGGAATGCTGAAAAGCTGCGCCACGACGCCGACGTAAGTCATGTTCTCCACGCGCTTACGAAAATCACTCGGCACGTCGGTCTCTTTCATCAGCTTCTTTACAGGGACATCGTAATAGGTCACGTCCTCACGGCGCGGGATGCCTTTCAGGTCATCGCGCACGATGCAAACGCCGCCTGCGGGCAGCGCGGCAACGTCTTTCGCCAGCGTATCCTGATTATAGGCGACGACGATTTCGGTGGTGGCGCGGCGTGCGGTATAGCCGTCCTTGCTGGCGCGGATGGTGTACCAGGTCGGCAGGCCCTTGATATTCGATGGGAACAGGTTCTTGCCGTTGACCGGAATGCCCATCTTGAACAGCGCTTTCACCAGTACGTTATTCGATGTTTGGCTACCGGAGCCGTTCTGTGTCGCGACGCTGAAGGCAAAATCGTTCACAATGCGGGGTTTTACGCGGGGGTCACGGGTTGGTGCTTGCAGGGTCATGTCAATCTCTCTTTAAAAATGACCAAATGACAGTCAAAAAACGGATAGATGGTCGTATGCGTCCCAGTAGGCGCTCAGGATGCCCGTTACGAAGGGGGTATCCGGGCGCTGAAATATCGTCAGATCAAATGTGCTGTGTTTGCGGCGTGGCGGTTGGGTGGGATGCAATGGCGAGTTGGGGTTAATTTGTGTCATTAATCAGATTAATTTATGTATCCTGTTGAACTTCAGAATTGTATCTACGCTAGCGGGACATGTCCACAGGCAGTTTTCAGGTTTCACTCATGATCTCAAGGGGGATATGACCTGCGGACGCCACATGTGGCGTCCATACGGTTCGCGGTGGTCATGTAGGGACGCGGCCTGCTGCGTCCGCCACAAAAAACGCACGACCACGCTATTATGTGGTGCTACCAAATATCAGACGAAAACGGAGAAATACGACGCGAAGAAGCGCTTGCTATCCACCGTATCTGCGACCTCATGCGTCCCAGTGGGTGAAGCATACCAGCGCGTATGCCCAGGCTGCAACGTGTCGATTTCAACTTCGACCACACCACGCTCAAAGGTGCAGATGCCTTCATCAAAGATGGTCGCCGCCGCTAACGGGTCATGAAACACGATGTAGGGTGCCCGCTTAAAGTGCATTTCGGCCATATCCAGCACCGGGGCCAGCAGTTCGTGCTGCCTGAAGCGCTGGCGCACGTCGTAGGCCTGCATACTCACACGCTGCGTAATTTCCAGGCCCACGCTACGGTGCACAGGGACGCGGGCGGTGTAGACCATGCGCGTCGCGTGTGGGTCCAGGCGGGCGTTCCATTCGGTGCTGCTCGTCACCGAACCAGGGGCGATAACCGCTTCGGCCTGCTTCTGAATGTCAAAGACTTTAAAGTGCCCACCCATCACCACCAAGCGCTTCAGCATGACGATGGTTTCGGGGTCAATGGCGAACAGCAGCGCGATATTCGTCAGCGGCCCGATGGCCAGCAACGTAACTTCGTAGGGGTTTTGGCGGATAGTACGCCGCAGGAATTCGACGGCTTCATGGCGTGGGAATTCGGTCTCGTGTGGCCAATCGGGCAAGATAGCCGTGTGCGGTGCGGTGTCCTGCATTTGTGGCAGCAGCAGCGGGTTTTCGCTGCCGGGGTAAATCGGGATGTCTGGCCTATTGGCGGCGTATGTCAGTATGCTGGCCAGCATCGCCCGACCCAGGCTTTCGCCCGTGACTGTCGTGATGCCCAGCAAATCGCAGTCGGGCTGAGCCAGCAAATACGCCAGCGCGACCGCATCATCAATATCAGAGCCGATGTCTGTATCAAGCAAGATTTTTTCGACCATCGTTGCCTCTTGTCGCTTGTTTTTTTGTCGTTGTGCTGTGTTTGATTGTAACGCATCCCGACCCATTTTAAATCTGTATAAGAGTTTCTGGCAATTGTATAAGAAGATTGCCAGACTCATTGACCGAAAAATGCCCCTGTGCTATGCTGCCAAACATGTAAATTGGCACTCGCAACATGAGAGTGCTAAAAACCAAACAGAGCATAAATTAGCTGCATTGCTGACTGTTTGACGTTTATCTCTGTATCTATCAGGAGGTAGGAACATGGCAAATCTCAACATTCGCCCGCTTGGGGATCGCATCGTCGTTGAACCAATTGAGCAGGAAAGCCAGACCGCTAGCGGCCTGGTATTGCCCGAATCCGCAAAGGAAAAGCCGCAGCAGGGTAATGTGCTGGCTGTGGGCCTGGGCCGCAAGGACGACGACGGCGAACGCATTGCGCTGGATGTCGAAGTCGGCAACAAGGTGCTATTCGCCAAGTATGCTGGCACAGAAATCAAGCTGGATGATCGCAAACTGCTTATCATGAAGGAAAGCGACATCCTCGGTATCGTCGAAGGCTAATTCGGTTAGCAAGCCAATACGTCAATTAAACCGCTAAACCGCCAGACAAGTGTAAGCATAACCACAATGGAGGCATTTAGACATGGCAAAGCAACTCATATTCCGTGATGAAGCACGCCGCAAGCTACAGGTCGGCGTGGACAAGGTCGCTAACGCGGTCAGCACCACCCTGGGGCCGAAGGGCCGCAACGTCGCGCTGGATAAGAAGTTCGGTGCGCCAACCGTGACGCACGACGGCGTGACAGTTGCGAAGGAAATCGAACTGGAAGACCCCTACGAGAACATGGGCGCACAACTGCTGAAGGAAGCCGCCACCAAGACCAACGACATCGCCGGTGATGGCACGACCACAGCGACCGTGCTGGCACAGGCTATCGTGACGGACGGCCTGAAGAACGTCGCCGCTGGCGCGAACCCGATGCTGCTGAAGCGCGGCATTCTGGAAGCAGCCCGCATCATCTCCGAGTACATCCTGGAACAAGCCACACCCATCGAAACGCGGGACGCCATCGCGCAGGTCGCCAGCGTCAGCGCTCAGGATGACCACATCGGTAACTTGATCGCAGAGGTAATGGACAAGGTCGGCAAGGATGGCGTTGTCACAGTGGAAGAAAGCAAGGGCCTGGAGTTCGAGACCGAATACGTCGAAGGGATGCAGTTTGATCGTGGTTACATCAGCCCCTACTTCGTCACCGATACACAGGCGATGCAGGCCAGCATCGAAGAGCCGTATGTCTTGATCCACGACAAGAAGATCAGCGCCGCACAGGACATCGTGCCCATCCTGGAAAAGCTGATCCAGATCGGCAAGCGTGAACTGGTCATCATCGCAGAGGACATCGACGGCGAAGCGCTGGCCACCCTCGTGCTGAACAAGATTCGCGGTATGCTGAACGTGCTGGCTGTGAAGGCCCCCGGCTTTGGGGATCGCCGTAAGGCCATGCTGCGTGACATCGCTGTGCTGACGGGTGGTACGGTCATCAGCGAGGAAACAGGCCGCAAGCTGGATAGCGTGGCCGTGCAGGACCTGGGCCGCGCTGGTAAGGTCGTCAGCACGAAGGACGACACGACCATTGTTGACGGTGCAGGCGAGAACAGCGCCATCGAAGCCCGCGTCAACGAAATCCGTGCGGAAATCGACGCCAGCACCAGCGACTATGACCGCGAAAAGCTCCAGGAACGTCTGGCTAAGCTGGCTGGCGGTGTGGCCGTCATCCGCGTGGGTGCCGCAACCGAGACCGAACTGAAGGAAAAGAAGCACCGCGTCGAAGATGCCCTGAGCGCAACCCGCGCTGCCGTTGAAGAAGGCGTCGTGCCCGGTGGTGGTGTCGCCCTGGTCAACGCCGTTAGCGCCCTGACTGATGTTAAGATGGGCCAGGACGACGAGAACATCGGTGTGCAGATCGTGCGCCGCTCGCTAGAGGTGCCGATGCGCAAGATCGCATCCAACGCAGGCCAGGACGGTGCCGTGATTATCGACGGTGTGCGCCGCTTGCAGAAGAGCCGCAAAAACCATCGCGTCGGCTACAACGTCATGACAGGCGAATACGTGGACATGATCGAAGCCGGCATCCCCGACCCCGCGAAGGTGACACGCGGCGCAGTCGAGAACGCCGCATCCATCGCTTCCATGATCCTGACAACCGAAGCCCTTATCACCGACGTGCCAGAAGAAGGCGGCAGCGGTGCTGGTATGCCGGATATGGACGGCATGGGCGGCATGGGCGGTATGTACTAAAAGCCGAGCAAATGCTGTGTAGGGGCGCTGCATTCAAAACGCTGCGTCCCTACATAACCATCTCGAACCGCAGGGACGCCATTCTTGGCGTCCGGGGCGGCGCAAGCCGCCATAAAATACGGTCAAACATCAAATACCTACCCCTGAAAAGGGGGAGGTACGGTGTTAAAAGCCCCTCTCCC
>DAOTTW010000381.1:0-18037 GCA_034437615.1 Anaerolineae bacterium
ACGTAAAATTCATAGCCATTGGACGACCAGCGCAGGCATTCCTGAATAATGCCGATCATCGCATGACACACAGGTTTATCGGCACGGCGTCCCCAGGCCATCGGGCTGAAATCTGTCCGAAAATACAGGGCGTGTTCGTCGCCCGTCGTGCTGCTTTCCTGGTCGCTGAAGCGCGTAAACAGCGCCGCCAATCCACGCAACCCATAATCCAGGCGCTGCTGTAGGGGCAACGCCTGAAACGCCTGATCCCCGATGCCGCGCATGACGCCAAAATGCCGAATGCCCTGGGCAAACGCCGCACGCCCGATGCGCAGGGCCATGCCACGACCACCACGCGGACCGTACATGCCCTCAAGCGCCTCATTTAAGGCAGCCATCGCAGCAAAATCGAACTGCCGCTCCAGCGTATTCGGCGGTGGGCTATCCGCATAAGCAGTCAGGTCTGCCAAACTTAACAGATTGGCCAACCCATGACGCCCCATAACATCTTCCATCGCGATGAAGAAAGCGCGTGCGATGCGGTTGGGGTAATACAGACCGCTTGGCTCTAGCACGGCGTTCGTCTTCCTCTTCGTATTCATATTTGTATTCGTAACGGGCAGCAGGCCATAACGCCATGATACGCCATCGTGATGAATGGGCGGACGTTAGACGATCTGCTCCAGCGCATCAACAGCGCGGTTGACATCCAGCAGGATCAGGCCCAGGCGGGCGTCCTTGCGGGCAATCACCGTCAACACGGCTTCTTCGCCCACGTTCGTCAGGATGACGTAGCCATTATCGCCCTTGACGTTGACCTGCTCTAATACGCCACGTGTTAACTCGGTGGAGATGCGCTCACCGAGGGATAGCATAGCCGCGCTCATCGCGCTAACGCGGTCTTCTTCGATGCCCGGTGATAGCAAGGATGCCATGCTCAGGCCGTCCACGCTCACAATCGCTGCCCCTTCGACATCCCCGGAACTCGATTGCAAGTCGCGCAGTTTTTCCATTAATTGCTCAGTGCGTGAGGCCACTGGTTACCTCCTCAAATCAGGATCAAACATGAGGGTTTGTATTTCGTGAGTGCCCTGATTATACAGCACTCACGACGCCTACAATAAAAAGGATTAACTCATGCTGACGATTGTACCTGATTCCAGCTAAAACTGCATCTCAAAAAGCGAGTCCAGGCTGGCGCAAATACCATGACGGTTTGCGGACGCGCAACCCAGCGTAGACACCAGGGTTCAGCGCGTCCCCACGAACGATACCCTGTAGAGACGCCATTCTTAGCGTCCGGGGCGGCACAGTCGCATTGCAGGCTCAGTCCCACTGTGCTGTACTAGCGCACTGTACGCATCACCAATTGGAAGGCGGCTTCTAGCTCTGGCACGGGGCCATCTGCCGGGGCGACCCCTGCGGCATACACCACCTGACCACTATGTAATGTGACCTCTGCGCGGCGCTTGAGGTCGTTGGGATTCTTTAGCGGGAGGTTGAGCGGGGCGGTGCTCAGCCAAATTTGTAGCGGCATGTCGTCTGCATCCTGGGCCGTTCGGGACGATGCAAAGACAACGGTCATGGGGGCAGTAGCCGTACTGCTTTTGACGATGCGCCAACCCTGCGGGTAAGCCACCCGAAACACACCCGCGTCGAAGGTTTCTGCATCCACCACCACGAAAGCCCCTGGTGTGTGTGCTAGCTGTGGCGGCTGTGTCGCGGGCACAAGCGGCCCGCAACCGACCACAAGCAGCAGCAGACACAGGCTATGGCGCAGCATTCGGCGCGTCCGCATCCCCGGCCAGGGAACTCAGGCCAGAATTCGGCAAATCGCATGAGACCCAACCCGCCCAGCGCACCACCTGCCAGTTATCAGGTGCGTCGGTCTCGTCGGGTATGCGTTCGACGCGGTTATAGATGCAGATGCCGCTGAAGCCTTGCCCTTCTGCATACGTTGCGACCAACTGCACATCCCATGCATTTTGGCCGTCGGGCTGTGCACGCCGAAAGACCGCATTCAAGAAGCCGCCCCACTCTGGCGGTATATAGGCATCTATGCAGGCCGCTACGCTGCCGTCCGGGCAATTTTGCGCGACGTACTGCTGCAAGTCGTCGTTGAGTAGGGCGCGTGCTGCTTCGTCATCGCCCCGGCTTGCAGCATTCGAGAAGTCGATTGCGGTGGCAAAGGCCGGGTTTGTCTGCTGCGGCACCAGCAAGGCAGTCGTTACGACCACCACCACCAGCGCCATCGTCACGCCGACAACGATCAATAACCAGCGCGGGTTGCTGCCGGGTTTTTGACTGGGTTCTGCTTGCTGCGCGTTGTCCTGGGGTTGTGTTGTTGTCATCTTTTGTTTTCTGCTCGCTGACGGTTCGTGAAATTTTGCACAGCAAATGACCATTTTGCCAGAGCAAATGCGGCAATCCGCCAGCAATTGATTGTGCACATGCGCCACATACACTATAATCGGCATGTTTCCATACAACTCGTCACATTATGCGCAAAATCGGGGGCGTTGCTTCATTCTCAGTTTTAGCTAAGCTGGAAAAGTTGCACAACTTGGATTGTGCGGCACAATAGGCGTTACTTGTTGACTTTGTGAATTCTATTTCATCTCCTGAGGAGTGGATTATGACAATACGATTTCGGATAGCTGTTATCGGCGCATTGCTGGCGTTGATGGCAGTCGGTGGCCCTGTGTTCGCGCAGGACGACGCCACCGAGGGCACAGCCGGTGCCTATGAGAGCGCTGAACTGCGCTTCGCCTACCCGGAAGAGGGCTGGGCACTCAATGAAGGTGCTGGTGTGGTTCGCCTGGAGGATAATGGCTCGTCTATTATCGTGTATGGGCCGACCAGCTATGAAAGCGTGCTTGGCGAAGCGCTGTTTAGCAACGACAACGCGGAGGCGCTCAGCTTCTTCCTGGAGCGTGTTGGCTACACCGTCGCTGACGCATCCGACGCCAACTTCGCCAACATTGCAACGCTGCTGGTGGAACTGCCGCGCCGCGATCAAGCGGGTTTCGCTTCTCTGCTGGACCTGGGCTTTGATCGGCTGGGTGTGCTCATCTCACTGAGCGAAGAAACCGTCGATGTCGATTTAGATGCGGCTGCGCGTATCGTCGCGGAGTCCATCGAATATCCGCCGAATATCGTGGACGTGGCCGCCAGCACGGACGACTTCAGCACGTTGGTTGCCGCAGTCGAAGCCGCAGGCTTGGCCGATACGCTCGCTAGCGGTGAATTCACGGTTTTCGCACCGACCAACGCCGCCTTCGCACAAGCACTCGACGCGCTAGGGCTGGCCGCTGAGGATTTGCTGGCCGATACCGAGACGCTGACCAACATCCTGCTCTACCATGTGGTTGAGGGCAGCGTGTTGTCGTCTGATCTGGAAGCGGGCGACGTGCCGACGCTGCTGGAAGGCGAAAGCCTGACGATCAGCCTCACAGATGGCGTGATGGTCAACGCTGCCAGCGTGACACAAGCCGACATTCAGGCCAGCAACGGCGTCATCCACGTGATTGATGCGGTGCTGCTGCCGCCTGTGGGCGATGTCGAAGGCGACCCACCCCCAGAACCAGAATCCCCAGAACAAGAACCAGAATCAGAATCAGATGAAGACGCTACAGGTGAGGCCGCGACACCGGAACCCGAACCAGCACAGCCGACGATTGTTGAGGCTGTGATCGCAGATCGCTCGTTTAGCTTGCTCGAAGAGGCGGTTGTCGCGGCGGATTTGGCCGACGCGCTATCGGCTGAAGGGCCGTTCACCGTCTTCGCACCCACCAACCGCGCATTCCTGGCGGCTTTCGCGGACCTGGGCCTGAGCGCCGACGACATCGCACAACAGGGCGACCTGCTGCGCGACATCCTGCTCTACCATGTGGTTGAAGGCGCGGTGTTCTCCTCTGATCTGGCCGATGGCGACGTGAACACACTGCTCGGTGAGCCAGTGACGATCAGCCTGGCCGACAGCCCCACAGTTAACGGTGCCAATATCGTCCAGACGGATACCGAAGTGGCTAACGGCGTCATCCATGTGATTGACGCGGTGCTCGTCCCGCAATCCGTGCTGGATGCGATGGCCGCCATGCAAGCGCAGACGACAGCAGATGCCAGCTTTGAGGGCGACTTCAGCTTCAGCTATCCCGAACAGTGGACGCTGGAAGAAGGCACGGACATCGTTAGCCTGACGCTGGAAAGCGCGGCGATTCTGGTCAGCGGGCCGGATAACTACAACACCATCATCGGGGATGTGACGACAGATAGCGCCGAAGAACAACTCGCGCTCTTCCTGGAGCGTAGCGGCTACGTCCCCGCTGGCCCTGTCGAGGCTGATGGCACACTGGCAGCCCTGGAAGTGACCTTGCCGCGCCGCGATCAGCGCGGTGTAGCCGCCCTATACGACCTGAACTATGGCCGTCAGGGTGTGATTGTCGGCTTGGCGCAGGATGACCCCTTCGCGGATGCGATGGCCTTTGCGTTCATCGCGGTGGCCGACAGCCTGACCTACCCGCCCAATATCGCAGACATCGTGATTGAAGGCGAAGCCTTCAGCTTCCTCGAAGAAGCCGTCGTTGCTGCGGGGCTGGCCGAAACGCTGGCAGGTGACGGGCCGTTCACGGTCTTTGCACCCAGCAACATGGCCTTCGTAGAAACGCTGACGATGGCCAGCCTGGACCTGAACACCCTGACCGATAACCCCGACTTGCTGGCAAGCATCCTGCTCTACCATGTGGTTGAGGGCAGTGTCTTGTCATCCGACCTGACAGAGGGCGCGGTCACGACGCTGAACGGCGCAGATGTGACGGTCAGCCTTGACGATGGCGTCATGGTCAACGCTGCCAGCGTGACACAGGCCGACATCGAAGTCAGCAACGGCGTGATCCACGTCATCGACGGGCTGCTGCTGCCGCCAGAGGCCCTGGACGCTATCGCCCTGCTGCAATCCACAGACGGCGCAGAGGCCAGCTATGAAGGCGCGTTCAGCTTCAGTTACCCGGATGAATACACGCTCAGCGAAGGCTCCGACCTCGTGACGCTGGCGCTGGCGGGTAACCGCGTGCTGGTCAGTGGGCCAGATAACTACGCTACGATCATCGGGGATGTCAGCTTCGATGACGCCGCCGATGAACTGGCATTCTTCCTGGATCGCAGCGGTTACACAGTGGGCGACCCCGCAGACGTGAGCGACGCAGAGGCCGCCTTCGACGTGGAACTACCGCGCCGCGATCAATCCGGTTTAGCAGCGCTATACGACCTGGGCTTCGGGCGTTCGGGCGTTGTGGTTGCCCTATCAGACGCAGCAGAAGGGCCGGGTGTGGCAGCGCGTGATTTCGCCTTCGGGTCTGTGGCCAATAGCCTGGTCTACCCGCCGAACGTCGCTGATCTGATCGCTGAAGATGGCGACCTGAGCTTGCTCGAAGCCGCGCTGGATGCCGCCGACCTGACGGCCACGCTAGCCGATGGTGGCCCCTTCACGGTCTTTGCGCCGACGAACGCGGCCCTGACTGCGGCTGTAGAATCACTCGGCCTGACAGTGGATGATCTGGTCGGCAACACGGACCTGCTGACGGCCATCCTGCAATATCACGTGGTTGAAGGCGCTGTGCTATCGTCAGATCTGAGCGCTGGCCCGGTGACGACCCTGCTAGGCGAAGACGTGACGGTCAGCCTGGATGCTGGCGTGATGGTCAACGCTGCCAACGTCATCGAAGCGGACATCGAAGCCAGCAACGGCGTCATCCACAAAATTGACGGCGTGCTCATCCCGCAGGCAGCCGTGGCCATTCTCGCCGCCGCTGAGACCGCTAGCGCCGAGCCAGTCAGCTATGAAGGCGATTTTAGCTTCGACTACCCTGAAACCTTCAGCCTGACCGAAGGCAACGACATCGTGACGCTGACGCTACAGGGCGCGACGGTGCTGGTCAGTGGGCCGGATAACTACGGCACGATCATCGGTGATCTGACATTCGCTACGCCCGCCGAAGAACTGGCATTCTTCCTGATGCGTAGCGGCTACATGGTCGGTGAGGCCGCCGAGACCGAAGCCGAGGATGCATTGGCCGCCTATAACATCACGCTGGAACGCCGCAATCAATCCGGTGTGGCGACGCTGTACGACCTGAACTTCGGGCGCGTGGGTGTCGTGGTCGAGCTAAGCACAGATGACAACATCGCCCCGGCAGCCCAGGTCACAGCTTCGACAGTGGCCGACAGCCTGACCTACCCGCCGAACGTGGCCGATCTGGTCACTTCCACAGAGGACCTGAGCCTGCTAGCAGCAGCAGTCGAAGCGGCTGGCCTGGGCGAGACCCTGGCGACAGGTGGCCCCTTCACCGTCTTTGCGCCGACGAACGCGGCCCTGACTGCGGCGGTGCAAGCGCTGGGCGTGACGGTGGATGATCTGGTCGGCGACACCGAGCTACTGACGCAAATCCTGCAATATCACGTGGTTGAAGGCGCGGTCCTGTCATCAGACCTGAGCGCTGGCCCGGTCACGACGCTGCTGGGCGAAGCTGTGACGATCAGCCTTGACGATGGCGTGATGGTCAACGCTGCCAACGTGATCGAAGCGGACATCGAAGCCAGTAACGGCGTCGTGCACATCATCGACGGCGTATTGCTGCCGTTGGGCCTGACGCTGGAAGCTGACGCCACCTTCAGCGATAGCTACACCTTCGATTACGCCTCGGCCTACGAGTTAAGCGAAGGCACGGGTTTGGTCACCCTGACCGAAGGCGATAACCGCATTCTCGTCAGTGGGCCAGCCAACTACACCAACATCATCGGGGCTGTGCAACAGCCGACCCTGGACGCGCAACTGCGCTTCTTCCTGGAACGTAGCGGCTACACAGTCGCTGATGCAACCGTCTATCCGGGTGCGGCTGCCGCCTTCAACGTGGAACTGCCGCGCCGCATGGAGCAGGGTGTGGCTGCCCTGGTGGACCTGGGCCTGAATCAGCGCGGTGTGGTCATCGCCCTGAGCGATAACCCGGATAACACCGGCCTGGTCGCCAATACCGGATTCGTCGTGAATAGCTTGCGCTTGCCGACGATTGCAGAAATCGCGAGCGCTAACCCGACCTTCAGCACGCTCGCTGCTGCGGTTGATGCTGCGGGCCTGCAAGCAACGCTAAACGATAGGGACGCCGAATTCACCGTGTTTGCGCCCACTGATGCCGCCTTCGATGCGCTGCTGCAGGGCCTGGGCCTCTCAAGCGATGAGCTACTGGCTGATAGTGACCTGCTGGCCACTGTGCTGCAATATCACACGCTCGGCGCAGCGCTGGAATCAAGCGTGATCGCCACAACACTGGATGGCCGCGAGATTCCGACGCTGCTCACAGGTGAATTCATGGGCTTCAGCGTGGGCGAGGATGGCAGCGTGCTTATCAACGACGTGGTGCCGGTCACGCAAGCCGACATCTACGCCGATAACGGTGTGGTCCACGTGATCGAAGAGGTGCTGCTGCCGCCAAGCATTGCGTTGGCAGTCGGTGCGCCCGGCCAGTGTGTCGTCAGCACGCCGAACGCCGAAACGGTGCTCGTGCGCGTCGGCCCTGGCTTCAACCGTACACAAATCGACTTCTTGCCAGCAGATACCCCGCTGACGGTGCTCGGCTTGTCGCAGGATGACAATGGCAACGTCTGGTATCAGGTAGACCGTGAGTTAGCCGCCCCCGGCAAGGACATCGAAGAGGCGTGGGTGCTGTCAACCAACGTGGAACGCTCCGCAGGTTGCCCGGTCGCGCAACAATAACAACGTGATAAACGGGCGGGCGTGACCCGTCCGCCTATTGCAAGCCGACAGTAACGACTTCGACAGGTTGAAACAAAAAAGGCACCCGCAAACGCGAAGTGCCTTTTTTTAATTACCTGCTGTACCAGGACGCGATCACAGCAGTTTTTCGATGTCGATGTGATGGCGCTTGCAAAAGGCCAAGAGGCCGATTTTATCGATGGTCTTTAGTTCGTTGGCCGTCACCTGAACCTTCACGAAGCGGTCCATCTCTGGCACGTAAATGCGCTTGCTCTGCATATTCAGCTTGAACTTACGCTGAACGGTGTTGAACGCCTTACTACGGCTACGGCCAAACTGCGGCTTCTTCGTGGTAATCTTGCGTTTACCGGGCATTCTCGTAGGCTCCTGGGCTATATTCTACAAACGAATACAACATTATAAGCGCCCGTCAGCGATATTCACAGCCTCAATGCACACGGCTTGCACTTTGCACATGGACGATTTAATCACTAAAATGCACGTGTTTAAACCAGTTGCCAGTTGCAAGGTACAAAAAATCCATGAGACGTATTCGCTTACTTTTGCTATGTGCTTTGGCGTTTAGCGTGGCTGGGGTCGGCACCGCTCAAACAACCACCTGCCCAGCCATCGTGGACCAGGCGGTTGCCGCGAAAAATGCCTTCTGTAGTGATATGGAACGCGGTACTGTGTGTTATAGCTACCCATCCGTTGACATCAGCCTCGTACAGCCACTAACCGAGACGCTGGCACCGGGGACGCGCATCGGCGTGAGCGGCATCGAAGCGCTGCAAACGCAGCCGTTCAACCTCTTCACCGGGGAATGGGGCTTGCTGCAAATGCGGCTACAGCCTAATCCGGCGGATGAAGCGACAGCAGCCTTTCTGGATGCATTTCTATTCGGCTCAACGCTACTACGCAACGCAAGCGGCGGCGCTGCACGCTACGATGCCTTGACCAACGTCGTCTCTTTAATGCGCCCGCAGCCATCCACCGACGACACACCCGTTTTACGCCTGGATCAAGGCGTTGGCCTGACGGTTATCGGGCGCAACGAGGCCGGGGATTGGGTGCGTGTGCTGACGCAAAGTGAGCAAGCGGGCTGGGTCTTCGCGGATTTGCTGAGTATCGACGGTGATGTGGGGGCGTTGCCCGTCTTTGCCGATACGGATTCGTCGTTGCAGGCGCTCGCACCGATGGAAGCCATTACGCTGCGCAGCGAAACCACCGACGCCCCCTGTGCGCAGGCCACATACAGCGGCGTTTTGCTGCAAACCAGTGGCGATCAACCTGCGGACATCACCATCAACGCTGTATCCCTACGCATTAGCGGCACGGCCTTCGTACAGGCCCGCTGGGGTGAGGCGCTTACGGTTAATATGCTGGCTGGCGATAGCCTGATTGGTTTTCAGGCAGAGAGTGTGCTGGCCATAACGGGCACGTCGGTCACGCTATCACTGGACGCCGATGGCCAACCGACTGCTGGCCCCACATTACAACCCTACGATGCGGACTTCCTGAGCGATCTACCGCTGAGTGTGCTGGAGCAGCCCGTCACACTGGCACCCGCCCTGACGGAAGCCGAACTCGAAGAGCGCCTGCGCGCTGGCCGACGCCCCAACCCCGGCATCTGGCGCATGGTCGCCGCAGAAGCAGGTGAAGGTTGCCCCGCTTTGCCGCTGGCGGTGGGGACGCAGATTGTGCTGGAGGTCACAGACGAGGGCGATTTGCTGCTTGATGGCACGCTGCGCTTTGAAGCGCCTGAGCAGGCAACAGACGATGAGCGAGCAGCAGGCGGCGTGTACATTGCAGCAGAAATCGAGCTGCCCGACCGCATCGAGGTGCTATCCCCGACGTTTTTTGTGCGGCGCACGGCTGTGCTCAATGGCGATTGCGTGCTGACATCCGAATTTGCGTTAGCGGGCGTTTAGGTGCTGTTGACACTTGAAATTTTGATTTCATTGGTGACCAAAATGGTCCGAAACGTAGGGGCATAGCGTGCTATGCCCTGGGTTCAGCACGCTGAACCCCTACACACAAACGTCAACAGCACCCGGTACAGCGCGTTGAAAACGCAACCCCGGACGCCAAGAATGGCGTCCCTACGAAAGATACCCTGTAGGGACGCAGCTTGCTGCGTCCGCCACCTGTATTCGCGCCGTCATGCCTGGGCGTTGTCGGCCCTTGCAGATGGCACGGTTTTCTATTGTACTCGCGTGAGATATGCCTATACTCAAGGTCGATATGTCAGATGGCACAGACTAGGCAAATGGCATGATACGCTGGCTCGTCTCGCTTATACTAGGGCTAGGGGTCGGTTTCGCGGCGGGGGTCGGCGTCGGTTGGTTTGTGGCCCCGGTAGAATACGTCGATAGTCCGATCAGCGCCCTGGCCCCGGAATACAAAGAAGCCTACACGCTGATGGTCGCGTCCGGTTTCCTGGTCGATAACGACCTGGACGGCGCAATCGAACGCCTGCGCCTGCTGCGCGTGGATAATGTGATGGATTACGTGCAGCAATACACCGAGCGTTGCATCACCCAATCCTGCAATCTCAATACGATCCGCACCCTGGTCGCGCTTTCAGAGGCACTCGGACGCCTGACACCACCAATGGAGAATTTCCGTCAGTTCAGCCTAGCGGAGCGCACCCCATGACGAATTCACTACCACCTGCACCGCCGGATAGCCTGCCCGACCAACCAGCGTATCAGCCCCCAGGCCGTTACCATCGGCCCCGCAGGCCGCTAGCCTATGGTGTGCTGCTGATCGGCCTGATACTGGGGCTGGCGGGTGGCTTATACTATACGTGGATCGTCAGCCCGCCCGAAGAAACCGACACCGAGCCGCGCCAACTCAGCGACGAGGCAAAGGCCGATTATGCGGTGGCCATCGTGCTACAATATCAGCGCAGCGGGGACCTGG
This sequence comes from Anaerolineae bacterium, assembly GCA_034437615.1. GTDB lineage: Bacteria > Chloroflexota > Anaerolineae > Aggregatilineales > Phototrophicaceae > DAOTTW01. Next base: position 10,673 of record DAOTTW010000381.1, read on the forward strand.
GTGCAACCGTGCAAAATTTGCTGGATTTGCAGCTTGGCACGGACCCGATTCAGGCCGTCGCAGACATCGCCTGTGAACTGGCGCAGACCGGCTATGTAGATAGCAGCACAGGCTTGCGTGCTGTACGCAGCCTGAAGACGTTCTATCAGTTACAGGGGCGCTCCGGTTGTGCGGATGAACTGATACCAGATGTGGATGAGCCGCAGGTGGTCGAAATTTCCGTACCGACGGCCACGCCCACACTGCGCCCCGTGCCCACGAAAACGCCCATTATCACGCAGCAGCCGAGTCCGACGCCCGTAGGTGTGCAGGTGGTACCCACGACGCGCCCACAGCGCCAATACGAAGGGCGGCTCGTCGGTACGTTTTGCGATGTAGAACTCAGCGGCAACATCGAAATCCGCGTGCAGGATGTGCGCGGCAACGGCATCCCCGGTGAGACGTTGCGGGTGCGCTGGGATGACGGCGAAGAGCTTTTCGTGACGGGCCTGAAGCCCGAACGCGGCGCAGCCTATGCCGATTACCGCATGACGGACGGGCGCGGTTACACGATTGACATGCCCGGCCTGGCTGACCCCATTGATCGCCCGCTGGTCGCCAATACATGCACGACGGACGCTGGCACCACCGCGACGACCAGCTATTGGGTCGTATTTGCACAGGTGGGCTAGAGCGAGATAATCACAGCCCAAAATAGCTATTACACAGATACCAACAGGAGCAAACCATGAACAGCGCCACCCGTACAGATGCCGTTATTTTACAGGCCACCCCTCCCCGCCGCCGTTTGCAGATTGGTGGGGCTGTGCTGCTGGTGATTTTTTGTACGTTGCTGACAGTTGTGCTGCTGCGCGTCGCTGCCGATGGCATCGCACGCGAAAGCACGATCACCATTCTATTTCCGGCGGCGCTGATGGCGCTGGTTATCCCGCTAGGGCTTTTCACAGCAACCACCATCCCCTATTACTGGCAGCAACGCCTGCTGCTGACGCCGCAGGGCGTGCAATTCGGCGGTGCGTTCATCCAGGTGCAGGCCACATGGGACGAATTTCAGTCGGTGGAATTCGTCAAGACGCGCAGTGTGCCAGATGGCGTGCTATGCCTGGTCTACAAGGACGTGCCGCAATATTCTGCGACGATACGCCTGTATAACGTGCTGCCCAATGGCCACATCCCGCTGTTCGATTTTATCCCTGGCCGCGTCCAAGACATAAACGCCCTGCGCGATACACAGCTAGAGCAAGCCTTGCAGCGCTACGCGCCGCACCTGATACCAGATTACGAAGCAGCCGACGATGGGCAAAGCGAGACCGACCAGACCGACCAGACCGACCAGAATACGCAGACCAGCCAGACCAACCCAAATAACGAAAGTGCACAGGCAAACCCCTGATGCCCCGCTTGGCCACCGTCACCCTGTTTGTATTGCTGCTGCTGGCGCTGGATGTACTGACGTTCTCGGCGCAGGTAGCGCCAGCGCCCACCAGCCCAGCGGATGCACTCACGCGGGCGTCGGGCTATATCCGCTCGGATCGGCTAGGGGTGACCTTCGTCAATTCAGCGCAAGCGCCGCCATCGGATGCACGCTACCGCAATGCGTTGGTGCTGGGTGCTGGCTGGACGCGCTGGCCGCTCTACTGGGATCAGGTCGAATTTGCGCCCGGTCAATACAATTGGGCGGCCTATGATCGGCTGGTGGCGGATGACCTGCGGCATGGCTTGCGCATCAACGCCATTTTGCTCAATAAGCCGGCTTTTTTCAGCGACGACGCCACACAAATCACGAATCTGTATGCACCCGTCTTCGCAGATGGCAGCGATAACCCCGCGCCCGGCAAGCAGCTAAACCCGAATAACCCCTGGGCGCTGTTCGTCTTTCGCGCCGTCGAGCGCTATAAGCCCGGCGGCGTGCTGGCGCGTGAGCGCGGCTGGGGTGGCGGCGTCCGCATCTGGGAGGTGTGGAACGAGCCGGACTATCGCCCCTTCTGGCAGGGCAGCATCGAGGATTATGCGCGTCTGCTGAAAGTGGCCTATCTCGCAGCACATCAGGCCGACCCCAACGCCGTTGTGATGTTCGGCGGCTTGCTCTACGGCACCCCGCAGAACTGGCTTTCCCGCGTGCTGAATATCTATTACAACACGGACGCGCAACGTGCCGCGAACAACTGGTACATGGATGCCGTCGCCATCCACAGCTACAGCAACCCACGCCGCACGGGTTGGCTGGTGCAGGTCGCGCAGCAAGCCCTCAGCGCCTACGGCATCAGCCGCCCGGTGTGGGTGAACGAAAGCGGCGTCTCCGTCTGGGATGAATACCCCGGCCCGGTGTGGGCCTCTGCGCCGGGGTCGCAGCGCGTGCGGCGTGCGACATCACAGCAGCAAGCACATTACTGGGTGCAGAGCACAGCCTATGCCTTTGCGCAGGGGGCCGAGCGCGTCTTTTATCATCAGCTTTACGACGATTGCGGCGATCAACCCAGCGGCACGGATTTCCCACCGCATAACGGTGACCTGTGCGGCAGCCTGCCCATTTGCTTCGGGGATGGCTTCGGCATCTTCCGCAACGAACGCGGCGCAACCTGCTATGGCCAGCATCCACAAGCTGGCACAGCACGCCCGGTAGCGGATGCCTTCCGCATGGTTTCCGAGACGTTCGGGCGCTACGAGTTTTCCGGCGGCACGGTCAGCCGCACCGCTAGCGTCGTGACCATCAGCTTCACCTTGCCAGCCGTCGGCGGACGCCTGCATGTGGTGTGGAACCGCAGCTTTAGCGCTGCATCAACCAGCATCAGCGCGACACAGGGCAGCGCACAGCTTTACAGTATGCAGGGTGTACGCGGCATCGCGGCGCAGAACGGCCAATACACGCTCAATTTACCCGCTGCACAGCCCGATTATCACCCGGATTTAGAAGGCGGCGACGTGACGGCTATCGGTGGCCCACCGATGATTATCCTAGAAGCGCCGGCTAGCCCTGCGCCCACATTCGCACAACAATCGACCAATCCCAACCCGCCAGCCAACCAATCACAGCCCGCCCCACCGACGCCGATACCCACCGAGACGCCTATCCCGGTGTATCCCACAACCGTGCCGTTTGCGCCTGCGGCTGGCCCGCTGCTGGAAAATCCACAGGGGCCATTCGTGGATGAAACGCCGCCCGTTGCCACCGTCGCAGATTTACCAGCGCTCAGCCCGGCGTCGTTTACCGTGCGCTGGCAGGGGCGTGATGATGGACAGATTGACCGTTATCTGATCTGGGTGCGGATTGATGGGGGCCAGTGGTCGCCCTGGATGGAGACGCAGCGCAGCGAAGCCGTCTACACGGGCGAAAGTGGGCGTTTGTACGCATTCGCAGCCTGGGCCGTCGATACGGCTGGCAATTGGTCGGAAAATGTGGCTTTAACCCCACAGGCCAGCACCCGCGTGCAATAGCATCGTTCGTTCGTAGGGACACGCGATGGCACGTCCGCCGCGAAAAAACGCACGACCACGCTATTATGTGGTGCCATTTACAATGCAGGCTATGTCAAGTTTCAGCATGAAAGAAGGTGTCGTCATGGCTTCACAGCAACGAAGCAACCCCAACTGGCACAGCGTTGAAGGGCGATATGAGGCGCTGCGTGCACGACGACGTGGACGCGGCGCATTGCTGTGGTTTTTGCTGATTCTGTCGGTTGCCACTGCGATCATCGCCGCTGCGCTGTGGGATTGGCAGCAGTATGGTTTCGGGGCGTCCTGGCCCGTGATCGCAGCAACCATCAACGGGTCAACCGCAGAACCCAACTATCGCGCCGATGGCAGCCGCATCCGCGAAGAGCACACGATCATCGCGTCCTACATCTACAGCGTAGACAGCGAAATACACGCTGGCACGCTGCAATTTACAGCCACCAACAGCGAAGAGCGTCAATTTTACCTGGATGCCTACCCGGTGAATGCGCAAATCGGCGTGTGGCATCACCCCGTTTTTCATCAGGTGCACTTTACACAGGTGCAATTCCCGCATGGCTTTGGCCGCATCTATAATCTGATTGCGTTGGGCGTGGGTGCCGTTTTTGCGTTGTTGGCGGCCTTCACGCTGAATAACGCGCTTGCGGCGTTCGCTCAGGCACGCCAGGCACGCCGAGGTTGACAACCGCAGTATATGCGTCAGGCTCAGGCACCATTATACTGTTGTAAATCGTACAAAAATGCACGCATGGAGCTTACGCTATGGTCAGATATTATCATCGTTTCAGCATCGTCATGCTTCTCATGCTTTTCATCACATCCGCACCGGCTGCACAGCAAGACACGGGTTTGCAAGCACTGCTGGAGGACTATCGCGGCCCGGACGAGCCAGCAGTGGTATTGCACATCTGGACGCCGGATGCTAGCTACAGTGCGGCAAGCGGCCAGGTCCAACTCAACAGCGGCATCAACGCCACAGCCGAGGACCGCTTTCGCATCGGCAGCATTTCCAAGACGTATACGGCGGCCACAGCCCTGCAATTGGTGGATGCGGGCCTGCTGGCGCTAGATGCACCGCTTAGCCGCTATCTAACACCGCAGATTATCGTAAATTTAGCGGGCGCGGATGATGTGACCGTGTACGACCTGCTGACCATGAGCAGCGGCCTGGCGGAATACCTGCTGGCTGACTTTTACTTTGCCGCGTTGGATGACCCGACTTATGCATGGACGGCAGCAGAGGCGCTAGCTTTTGCCTATGACGAGCCTGCTAGCTTCGCGCCCGGTGATGACTTCGAGTACAGCAACACGAATTACCTGCTGCTGCAACTCATCATTGAGGCTGTTACAGGCGAACCGTTGCATGTGGTGATGCGCGAGAACATCCTGCAACCTATTGGTGCCACACAAACCTACACCCAAATTCAGGAGGCGCTGCCGGGTGGTTTCGTGCACGGTTACGAAGAAATTGCTAAAGCTGGCGTGTTGGTCGATTTGCGCGATTTCAACGATGGCGCGGGACTGGGCGATGGTGGGCTGGTGGCAACCGCCGCAGACGTAGCGCGTTTCTATCAGGCGTTGCTCTATGACGAAGCGCTGCTAGAAGCGGATACGCTGGACCAGATGCTGACGGATGCGCTTGGCAATGAATACGGCATGGGCATCGAAGTCGTAGACGACCCGGACTATGGCCTGACATACGGGCACAGTGGCGCGGTTTCTGGCTTTAGCAGCGATGTGCGCTACTTCTGGGGCGATGATGTGATTGTCGTGCTGCTCCATGCCGATCTAGAACTGGACATCGCGCTATTGTACGAAGCGTTCGAGTGGGTCTCGGCGCGTTGAGCACGTTCGGTGGCGGTAATTCTGCATATACTCTATCTACTCTAAACGATTTACGGTACACTCGTTCCAAAAATGTAATGTGTGCGGTTGCGGGTCTGTGTCCTGGGCCAGTTGTAATCGTCGTCCGGTGATCTAATTGTGAACGAAAAGTACAATCTATTGCTCCAAAATCAATTACTCCACGAGGAGATTAAGCGGCGCGTCGATCAAATCTCTGCGATCAACACCGTTGCAGCCACAGTCGGCCACTCGCTAGACCTGAGTGTGACGCTGGACACCGCGCTAGAGGCGGTGCTATCCGTCGTGGGTGCAGAAGCAGGCGGCATCAGCTTGATTGATGAGCGCTCCGGCGAGGTAGTGCTGCGTGCGCAACGCGGCTGGCTGAACGACTTCGTGATGTCCAACCCCATGCGCATCCCGCTGGGGCGCGGCATGTCCGGTCAGGTGATTACGAATGATGACGTGGTTGTGCATAACAATCTGGATGAGCAATCCGAATACGCGGTGCCCAGCTTCAGCAAGGAGGCCTTTCGCTCGATTGCGATGGCCCCTATGCACGCACGCGGTAAGATCATCGGCATCCTGAGCATCATGAGCCACCGCCCGCAGCAATTCGACGACGAAATTGTGGATATGCTGCGGGCTATTGCGGATACCGTCGGTGTCGCCATCGACAATGCACGCTTATACGAAGACCACGTTGAGAGCGAGAACCGCCTGAAGGCCATTTTCTATTCCACAGCCGATGGCATCATCGCCACCGACCGCAACAGCCGCGTGAACCTCATCAACCACACCGCAGCACGGATGCTGGACGTACAAGCGGATGCGATGATCGGTGTGCCGCTGCGTGAGGCGTCGATTCAGGTGCGCGTGCGCGATAAACTGCTGCTGGCCCTCTCACCCGAAGCCGCCGACGCTGAACAGACCTTTGAGGTCACACTGGATAATGACCGACAGCTTGCAGTCAAGGTCTCGCCCGTGCGCGTGATGAGCCAGGTTGAGGGCGGGATGCATATGGACGGCTGGGTGATCGTGCTGCAAGACATCACGCACCTGCGCGAGGCAGAAATGGCCCGGATGCGCTTTATTCAGGCGGCGGCGCACGACATGAAAAACCCGCTGAGCGTGACGCAAAGCTCACTGCACATGCTGGCAAGCATGGCCGATGGAGCCGACGCCACCATTAGCGAGGTGCTGGACATCGCACAGACGGGTATCCGCCGCGTGCAACGCCTGATAGACGACATGCTGCAAATCGAGAAGATCGAGAATGGCTACGGCTTCAACCGCGAAGATGTCGACATCCGCGAGATGATTTACGAGATTATCGAGCAGGTGAAGCCGCTGCTGCAAGCCAAAAACATCAGCTATGATGTCAGCATTGCAGATGACCTGCCGCATCACCTGTGGATTGACCGCGACTGGATGCAGCGTGCCCTGCATAATTACCTGGAAAACGCCGCCAAATACAGCAACAAGGATAGCCACATCGGTTTTATGGTGCTGTGTGACCCGCATCAGGTGCATTTTGAAGTGCTCGACGCTGGCCCCGGCATCCCGCAATGGGCACAACCACACCTGTTTGAGCGCTTCTACCGCGTGCAAGAGCGCAGGGATATTCGCGGCAGTGGGCTGGGGCTGGCAATCGTGAAATCCGTCGCAGAGGCGCATGGGGGCTACGCCTACGTGCAAAGCGCCGAAGGCGCAGGCAGTACGTTCGGCATTGCGCTGCCCCGCTCAGATGTGGACCCTTATACGACTTCCCCGCACACGTAACTACTCAGGCCAGTCTGTGTGTGTCGCCACTGGCTAAAGCCAGCGGCTTCCGCAGGGCCAACCCCCCTGAAGGGGGCTATGGCACGCTGCATACAGACTGCTTGAGCAGGCTTGTCCTTACCGGAGCCGGACGTTTTAACGTCTGGCGACTGAGAATGGGACACGTACCTGAGTAGTTAGGCCATCCCAACAAAATAATTGACACGGTTTGCGGACACGGCAAGCCGTGTCCCTACGAACGATGCCCTGTAGGGACACCCTTCTGGGTGTCCGAGCGGCGTCAGCCGC
>DAOTTW010000382.1:0-17753 GCA_034437615.1 Anaerolineae bacterium
TTCGTCAATCAGGAGCTATACGGCGTACCAACAGACCTGCCCTGGGGCCTACAGATTCCGGCGGCGGCCCGCGTCGGTGAATTCGCCAGCATGATTGATTACCCGATAGAAACGGGCTTTCATCCGTTGTTCCTGTACGAATCGCTGTGGAGCCTGGGCGCGTTTTTCGTGCTGTACTGGCTGTACACGCGCCGCGACGACTTATTCCGCGCTGGTGATTTCTTCCTGGTCTATGTCGCGCAATACAGCGTGATTCGCTTCTTGCTGGAATTTCTGCGCATCGAGAAGGCGTTCATTGGGGATACGATGATTAATTCATCGCAGGTGTTCACGGTGATTACGTTCGTGGCCGCCATTGCGCTGTTGCTGTATCGGCGCACACTGCCAGAACGTGAAACTGCGATGCCGCCCGTCGCCTACAATGCCCGCGTCGCGGAGAAGCGCGAACCGTGATAGCGGACACCCTTCAGGGTGTCCCTACATCTATACGACCCGATTTATTATTCGCTTAGTGCGCCGACCATCTGCCGCAAGGATGCCTTGTAGTTTGCGCTGAAGTCATAGCGTGGGCTGCGCCGGATGGCGTCGGGTGGGTCTGCGGGGGCTATCTGCGCGATGACGATGGGCTTGCGGCTGGCCTTGAAGAACTGCCATGCGGCAGTCGCCTGTGCATCATCCAGCGCCGCCGCCGACAACACATAAACCATGTGGCCGCATTCTTTCAGCGCAGGGTGCACGCCGCTAGCCCAACTCGCCTGATCGTCGTTATCGTGCAGCCAGATGGCCAAGCCGGATTTCTGCAAATCGTCGGCGATCTGCTGCGCCTGCGCTTCATCCGCCGCCGCAAAGCTGATGTAGACGGTGCCACGTTCCAGGCGGGGCCGCTTGCGCTTTTCTTTGTCCTCACCGATCAACACAGCCTGCGGGCGGTCCGCCTCTGAATGCAGGTGCGTCTTGCCCATACGAAACACATTGCCGCCGCAGATGGGGCAGGTGCCGCGTGTGGCCGCCTGACCTTTGCGCGTCCAGACTGCCGCAGGCTCCTCAATCTCGACGCTCTGGCGGCAATGCATACAATAGCCCTCTATTGGGTCAGGATCATAGGGGTCTTCGTCGTCATAATCAGTGTAGTCATGCGCATCATAGTAACCGGACATGACAGCCTCTTTCGCTGTTTGCAAAATTGTTCTTATAAATAAACGAAAGCAACCCTACGTGATCGTAGGGTGATCTGGGATGCAAGGGTAATAGCCACATCATGAACTGCGTTGCTTCTGAAATGTGCGTATGGCGTTCACCAGTGCCCGATGCTCGACTTCATGCAAGCGCTGTGTGAACGTCTCTAGCGTATCATGCGCCTGAAAGGGCACTTCGGCCTGTTCAATGGCTTTACCCGCGTCCACCTCTGGGATGACATAATGCACCATCACGCCACTACGCCGGATTTCGCCACGTTGCCAGGCCTCAAAAGCGCGTTCGATGGCGTTTTTGCCTGGGAATTCACCGGGTAACGCCGGATGCAGGTTAATCACTTTATTGGGGAAATCCTCTAAGAATTCTGCACCGAGGATGTGCATCCAGCCGGCCAGCACGATCAAATCTGGCTTGTAGCGGCTGATTTTATAGCTGAGGTCGGCCTCGTATTCGTTGCGCGTCAGGCCCTTGATTTTATAGGGCTTCAGCGGGTGGTAGTACGTCTCGATGCCAGCCTGTCGCGCTCGTTCCAACCCGTAAGCGTCCTTATGGTTGCTGACGACGAGCACAATTTGCGCTGCTAACGTCCCCCTTGCAATTGCGTCAATAATTGCCTGTAAATTGCTGCCATTTCCAGAAATCAACACGACAAGCCGCATTTGTTTCGTTCTTTCTTCTGTCTATCTCTTCGAGTACGCCACTTGGATTTTGTCGGATGCTGCTAGAACTTCTAACCACGAGGGCACAAAGGACACGAAGAAACGAGCCTGAAAATCTAATGTGCGTCCTCGATGACAACAGCGCCCTGCCCTGCGACAATTTCACCGACGACGTAGGCCCCATCAACCTGCTTGGCGTCCTTCGCTGGCAGCACGGCCAACATCCCTAAGCCCATATTGAACACACGCAGCATCTCGCCCTCTGTGACGTTGCCCTGCTGCTGAATCAGGTCGAAAATGGGCGGCACAGGCCAGCTACCACGCCGCACGATGGCATCCACATGATCCGGCAGGATGCGCGGCAGGTTATCCACGATGCCGCCGCCTGTGATATGCGCCAGCCCGCGAATATCCAAGCCTGCGCCCTGCATGGCCTGCACGTCGGCCACATAAGCGCGATGAATAGCTAGCAATGCCTCACCGATTGGTTGACCAAGCGCAGGATGTACTGTGTGCCAATCTAAATCAGCCAGCGCAAGCCGCGCCAGCGAGTAGCCGTTGGTATGCAGCCCCGATGACGGCAAGCCCAGCATCACGTCACCGGGTTGGATGCGCTGACCGTCAATCAAGGCGGCCCGGTCCACAACGCCCAGAATCGTGCCGACGACATCGACTTCACCATCAACATACACACCGGGCATCTCGGCGGTTTCGCCACCGAGCAACGCACAGCCCGCTTGCTCGCAGGCTTTGGCCATGCCACCGACAATCGCTGCGATCTGCTCCGGCACAAGCCGACTGGTGGCCACGTAATCCATGAAGAAAAGCGGCCTCGCCCCCTGCACCAGGATGTCATTCAGGCAGTGGTTCACCAAATCCTGCCCGATGGTATCCCAGCGGTTCATGTGCGCGGCTACCATCGTCTTTGTGCCGACGCCATCGGTAGACGCCACCAGCACGGGCGCTTGCATAGCCTTCAGCGCGGAAATATCGAACAGGCCGCCAAAATTGCCGATTTCGCTCAGCACCTGCGGCGTATAAGTCGCCAGTACAGCGCTTTTCAGCATCTCAACAGTACGCTGCCCCGCGTCAATATCCACACCAGCGCGGGCATACTGGCTGCTGGCGTCGTTGTTGGTATCAGCCATAAACGTCTATGATCCTTACTTACACGCACAGGCGCATCAGCCCTGAATTTTCAGCTTGCCGATGTCGGTGCGGTAGTGCATTCCCTCAAATTGAACGGCATAAACCCCATCATAAGCGCGTCTCAGGGCCTCATCAAGGTCAGCGCCGACAGCCGTTACGTTCAGCACGCGCCCGCCGTTGGTCAGCAATTGACCATCTTGGCGCGTCGTGCCTGCATGAAAGAGGATTACATCGGCGTTGGCCTCGTTGGATGCAACCACGTCCGCACCCGAAATTGCTAAGCCTTTCGGGTAGCTTTCCGGGTAGCCCGCCGAGGCCAGCACCACACACGCCGCCGCTGCATCCTGCCATGTGATGTCGGTCTGATCGAGTGTGCCAGCTACACACGCCTGCAAAATCTCGTACAGGTCCGTTTGCAGCAGCGGCAATAACACCTGCGTCTCAGGGTCGCCAAAACGGGCGTTGAATTCCAGCACACGCGGCCCATAGGGTGTTATCATCAGGCCCGCATACAACACGCCGACGAAGGGCGTACCCAGTGCCGCAAGGCCGTCTATCGCCGGCTGCAATATCTGCTGCGTAATCGTATCAACCCATTCCTGGCTGATGTCATGCACAGGCGCGACGGCCCCCATGCCGCCCGTATTCAGGCCTTTATCCTCGTTCAATGCGCGTTTGTGGTCACGCGCCAGCAGCATCGGCTTGACGGTCTTGCCATCGCTGAAGGCCAATACCGACACCTCACGCCCTTCGAGCAATTCTTCCAGCACCACGACCGCGCCAGCATCCCCGAATTCACGCTTCACCATCAGGCGGTGAATGGCCATACCCGCTTCTTCGCGGCTATGCGTGACGAAAACGCCCTTGCCTGCCGCCAGCCCGTCGGCTTTGACGACGACAGGCTTATGAAATTCCTCCAGGAAGCGCCGCGCCGCATAGTAATCGTCCGTGACGAAATACTCGCCAGTCGGGATGCCCTGCTGCGTCATGATGTCCTTTGCAAAGGCTTTCGACGCTTCAATCTGTGCTGCGCCCTGCGTCGGACCAAACACGGCCAGGTCGAACTCACGGAATTTATCGACCATGCCCGCTGCAAGATACTGTTCGGGGCCAATGACAGTCAGGTCGATAGCATTTTCTAGCGCCCAGGCTGCCGCATTTGCGGGTTTGCTCAGGTCAATGTTGACATTCTGCGCGGCGGCACGGGGCAGCAAGCCAGCGCCCGATTGCGCTGGCCAGCTTGTTCCACCGTTGCCGGGTGCGACGTAAACCTGCTCTACCTGCGGCGAACGCGACAGCGCCCAGGCAAGTGCATGTTCGCGTCCACCGCCGCCGATGACCAATACGTTCGCCATCCGGTTTAATTCCCCCACATATGCTCAAAAACCAGCTTGGAGCGGTCTTCCTCAAACAGCCACTCAGGGATGTCAATCGGATAATTGCCGGAGAAGCAGGCCGTACAGTAGTTGTTCTCAAAGCCGACAGCCTCTTGAATGGCATCCAGCATCCCCGGCAGCGTCAGGTATTCCAGCGAATCCGCGTCGATCTTCTGCCGGATGCCTTCAATATCCATGTTCGCCGCGATCAGTTCGCGGTAGGTGGCCATGTCCACGCCCATAAAGCAGGGGTGCTTGACAGGGGGCGACGACACGCGCACATGCACTTCTGTCGCACCTGCATCACGCAGCAATTGCACCAGCGGACGCGCCGTGTTGCCGCGCACGATGCTATCATCCAGCAGCACCACGCGCTTACCCTGCAAATTGGACGTGAGCGCGTTGAATTTCAAGCTGACGCTTTGCTGACGCAGGCCGTCCTCTGGCTGAATGAAGGTGCGCCCGATGTAACGATTCTTGGTCAGCCCTTCGCTATACGGGATGCCGGATTGATAGGCATAGCCGATGGCAGCAGGTATAGCGGAATCCGGCACGCCAATCACCAAATCCGCACCGACAGGGGCTTCGCTGGCCAGCTTGCGCCCCATTGCCTGCCGCACCTTATGGATCACCTGCCCATCCATGACGCTATCCGGGCGTGCAAAGTAAACATACTCGAATACGCACAGCGAGCGCTTGTGGGCGGCTGGCTTGCCCACAAACGACGTTAAGCCTTCGTGGTCGATGCGCACGATTTCACCCGGTTGCACATAACGCAGATAATCCGCGCCGATGGTGCTCAGGGCACACGTTTCTGATGCGATGATATGGCCTTCGGGCAGCGTGCCCAGGCTCAGCGGGCGCAGGCCGTTGGGGTCACGCACGGCATACAGTGCATTGCGCGTCAGGATAGCCAGCGAATAGGCACCATCTACCATCTGCATCATGGCACGAATGCGCGTCACCCAGGGGTCGCGGTCGCGCTCAAGCTCGATGCCTTCGGCCTCCCACACATCGACAGGCGCGGCCAGAATTTGCGCCATCATCTCGGTATCGCTGGTGGATTGCAGGCCCACGCCACGCTTCAGCAGCAAGGCACGCAACGATAGTGCGTTGGTCAGGTTACCATTATGCGAGATGCCCAATGGCCCATACAGGCTTTCGATCACATACGGCTGTGTGTTGCGCAGGTGGTCGCCGCCAGTGGTGGAATAGCGGTTGTGTCCGATGGCGATGTGTCCTTCCAGGCTGCGCATGTTGTCCTCATTGAACACCTGCGAGACCAAGCCTAGCCCCTTATGCATGTAGGCATAGGTGCCGTCACTGGTGGCGATGCCCGCGGCTTCCTGTCCGCGATGCTGTAAGGCGAACAGGCCGAAGAACGAGAGGCGTGCGACATCACGCCCTGGCGCATAAACGCCGATGACACCGCATTCTTCACGCGGCTTATCTTCTATCAATTGCATGTTTTGCGTTTGAGTCATGGTATCCCTGGGTGTAGCTCTTTTTGGCGATGTGCTGCACTGGCTTAGCTTTGCGATAGTGCGTCGATGATGCGCTTGTCTGCCGGATAAGCGGCAGGTGCGAAGGTCGTCTGCGTCAGATATTCGTAGGCGGCGATGTAGCGCATAGCCACCGCCGCGATGAATTCGGGCGGCATAGTGGGTGGCGTTCCGTCTCCACTATACCCCTGCGCCTTAAACCACAGGCGTAAGAACTCTTTATCGTGATGCTCCGGCGTGCCTGCATCATACGAAGCTACCGTCCAGTAGCGGCTGCTATCCGGTGTATGAATCTCATCAATCAGCGCCAATTCACCGTCGATCAAGCCGAATTCGTACTTCGTATCAACCAAAATCAGGCCGGATTGACGCGCTGCGATCTGGCCCCGTGCGAATAGCTTCAGCGCCACAGCTTCGATCTGCGCCCACAGGTCAGCGCCGACAAGCCCCTGCGCGATAATTTCATCACGTGTGATGCGTTGATCGTGCCCACCGTCCTGCGCTTTCGTCGTCGGTGTGATGATCGGTTGCGGCAGCGGGTCATTTTTTTGCAGGCCATCCGGCAATTTGACGCCGTAAGGCTCACGCTGCCCCTGTTTGTACAGCGTCCACAGTGAGGTACTCGTGATGCCTGTGATATAGCCGCGCACGACCACCTCAACCGGCAGCGCCTCGGCTTCGCGTGCGATGGTCACGTTCGGGTCTGGCACACTGAGCAGATGGTTGCGCACGATGTCCTGTGTTTGCTGGAACCACCACGCGCTAAGCTGGTTCAGCACCTGCCCCCGATACGGGATGTAGCCCAGCACGCGGTCAAAGGCCGATACGCGGTCTGTCGTAATCAGGATGCGCTGACCCACCTGTTGATCGCTGTAGATGTCGCGGACTTTGCCGCGTTGTTTGCGCGTCCATCCGGGCAGGTCCACGCCTTGCAGCGTGTGCGGGATGGCTTGTAGCAGTTGAACTTCCGTGAGCACCGTGTCTACTTATCCTCACTACTAAATGGCAGCGTGCGAACCCTTACACGCGATGGCTCAATAACGACCATCGCACCTCTGTCTAGGTCAGCTTCTACGCTTGTGAGATTCGCGAGTATAACTGCTGCCTGACGTTCAGCCTTGCGCAAAGTTGGCCAACGAAGCTGAATAACGGATGGTTTGCTGCTGTCTCGAGAAGCAAGCCATGTTCCAAAATCGGTATCGGCTGCTATGATTACGCGGTCTTCTTCGGCTGCACGATCAAAAATGACATGATCCTCTGCTGCTTGCAGATTGTAACCACGCACATGAACTGCGTCATGTCCTTTAGCCTTAAGTTCTTCTATCAGCCTGAAAGACAATTGATTATCCACCAGAAATTTCATGGCCTCACTAACGGTAATTGTCGCTCACGAATGGCAGCAGCAGCGTATCGTAACGCTTCACGGATGTCGTCGGCTTCCAAATCAGGATAATCTGCCAGGATTTCATCTTCCTGCATACCCAATGCCACCATATCCACAACGGTGACAACAGGGATGCGTAAACCGCGTATACAAGGTTGGCCGTTTAACTGTGACGGGTTGACTGTAATGCGTTCAAATGTCATCTTTACCTGCCTTGTTCCTCATGCATACTTGATGCCCTGACGAAAGAGCGCCAACCCCAGCATCCCGTGTTCGCCACGATGCCAGCGCGGGTGTTGCCAGGGGAAGATATGATTTTCCGGGTGTGGCATCAGACCCAGGATGTTGCCGAAGCCGTTGGTCAGCGCCGCAATGCAGAAGTCGCTGCCGTTGGGGTTGCCGGGGTAGCCGGTGGTGTTGCCTTCAGCATCGACATAGGTCAGCGCGACCTCACCGGTGGCCCACAGCTTATCCAGCGTCTCGGCATCGCGTGCGACGACGCGCCCTTCGCCATGCGCAACCGGGACGTACAACCAACCGCGCAACCCCTGCGTAAAGAGGCTCAGGCTATTCGGATTCGGGCGCAGATACACCCAGCGGCATTCAAAACGATCACGCTGATTATACGTGAGTGTGACGCGGCGGCGTTCACCCTCTGAAAAATCGCCATCGGGCAGCAATCCAGCTTTGACCAGCGCCTGAAAGCCATTGCAGATGCCCAACACCGGACGCCCTTCAACCACAAAACGCTCCAGATCGTCACGCAGGCCATGCCGCAAATCCTGCGCCCACAATTGGCCCGCACCGAGGTCATCCCCATAGCTGAAGCCACCCGGCAGCAGCAGCATATGGTAATCCAGCAAGCGGCGCTCACCGTTCTTTAGCTGATTGACGTGCACGATTTCCGGCACCCCGCCAGCCAATTCTATCGCAAGCTCGGCGTCGCGGTCACGGTTGGTGCCGTTGGCGTGTAGGATGCATACACGCGGATGCTGGCGGTTACGCGGGCGGTGCATCTGCACCGTGTCGAATTTCGGCTCAGGGTGTGGCGGTTGCTCCGGCGTGGGTTGTGCTGTCGCCAGATCACCGCGCCAGGCCTGCTCTAGCTCAGCTAGCGAGATGCTGACCGATGGCAGATCGAGCAAGGGTGTGCTGCTGACTTCCCCTAACCGTTGATGTGTGATTGATCCGAGCAGGCTTTCCAGCGCGGCGACCTGCCCTGGCTCTACTTCGACAATGAAGCGCGTCGTGGATTCAGAAAACAGCCACAGATTGTCGTTGTCTCGGTCATGATGTACCTGCGCACCCAGATCAGACGCGATGCACATCTCAGCCAACGCAACAGCAATACCGCCTTCACTAACATCGTGGCAACTGACAATCAGCCCTTGTTGGATAGCGTCGTGTACGGCTTGCATGGTCTGCATCGCGTCGGCTTGGGGTTGCGGCACGGTGCCACCTGTGCTGCCCTGCACGCGGTTATAGTGGCTAGCGCCCATCTCGTCGCGTGTCTCGCCAATCACATAGAGCACATTGCCGACTTGCTTCAGGTCCGGTGTGATGGTTTTGCGCACATCCGGCACGATGCCCAACGCACTGATGAGCAGCGTGCCTGGTATGGCATGGCGTATGCCGTCTGCGTCGGTGTATTCGTTGTTCAGGCTGTCCTTGCCGCTGACGAAGGGCGCATTGTAGGCGAGCGCTGCGTCGTGGCAGCCTCTCGCAGCCAGCACCAGCGACCCCAGGCGATCCGGCAAATTCGGATTTCCCCAGCAGAAGTTATCCAGCAGCACCACCTGACCGGGGTCCGCACCGACAGCCACCAGATTACGAAAGGCTTCGTCAACGGCAGCCCAGGCCATCGCATACGGGTCGATTTCGCCGTATTGCGGGCATATGCCGACTGATAAAGCCGCACCACGCACGGGGGTATCGCTCTCGCGCTGACGTGGGGCTGTATCCAGCGGCACCAGCACCGTGCTGTTACCATGCCCCTTTTCGCCTGCGCCCACCAGCGGCTTAACTGCTGTGCCGCCCTGCACTTCATGATCGTAGCGGCGCACAACGCTTTCTTTGCTGCGGATATTCGGATGCGCCAGCAAACGCAGCAACGTAGCTTTCACATCATGCACTTCAGCGCTTGTAGGGGTGGTCGCTGACGCTTCGGCTGGCCATGCTGCCTGTAGATGGCGTGCTGGCAGGCCATCATGCAAAAACGCCATCGCCAGATCACCGACGATGCGCCCGCCGTAGTGGATCTGCAAGCGGCCTGATGGCTCATAGGTGCCGATGACGATGGCTTCTAAATCCTGCCCAGTAGCGATGGCTTGCAGGCGTTCCCAGTTTTCGGGCGGTACGGCCATCACCATACGCTCTTGCGCCTCACTCAGCCAGATTTCCCAGGGTCGCAGGCCGGGGTATTTCAGCGCGACATCCTGCAATTGCACACGTGCGCCGATCTGTGCGCCCATCTCACCGACCGCAGACGACAAACCACCCGCGCCGCAATCCGTGATAGCATTGTATAGCTTTTCGTCACGCGCACGCAGCACCACCTCTTGCACCTGCTTTTCGGTGATGGGGTTGCCGATCTGTACGCTGGTGCTGGCGATTGCGCCCGTTGCGGTGTCCATCTCCATGCTGCTGAACGTGGCACCACGCAAGCCATCGCGCCCCGTGCGGCCACCCAGCACGACGATCAAATCCCCAGCTTGCGGCTGTGTGGGATGTGAGCCACGCGGCAAGATACCCAGGCAACCACAGAACACCAGCGGGTTTGAGATGTAGCCACTATCGTAGAAGATCGCGCCGTTCACAGTGGGGATGCCCATCTTATTGCCGTAATCCTCGATGCCATGAATCACGCCATCAGCCACCCGACGCGGATGTAGCACCCCGGCAGGTAACTCGTCGTCGCGGATGTCTTCCGGGCTGAAGCAGAGCACATCCGTATTGGCTATCGGGCGCGCTGACACACCAAGCACATCACGCACGACGCCACCCACACCCGTATTTGCGCCGCCGAACGGCTCTAGGGCTGAGGGGTGGTTGTGCGTCTCCACTTTGAAGGCCAGATCGTAGTCATCATTGAAGGCCACGATGCCAGCGTTATCCACGAAGGCCGAGCGCACCCAATCTGCGTTGATTTTTTCGGTTGCGCCCCGAATATAAGTCTTCAGTAGGCCGTTGATGGTCTCGGTTTGGCCATCTGCGCCTGTGAAGTCAATCGTGGCCTTAAACGTCTTGTGGACGCAGTGCTCGCTCCACGTCTGCGCCAGCGTTTCGAGTTCGACATCGGTGGGTTCGCGCTCTTCCGTGCGGTAATAATCGCGGATGGCGTGCATCTCGTTCAGGTCCAGCGATAAGCGCCGTTCTTTGCTGATTTGCAGCAGTGTGTCGTCGTCCGCTTCGAGCAAACTGACGCTTTCGACCAGGCCATCACCCGCTTGTGTTTCTACAAAGGGCGCTGTGATAGGCGCGTCAATGCTGTGGCGCTGCACCACCGGATTACTAAAGACGCGCACAGCCAGCGCTTCAAGTGTTGCGGCGTCTAGCTGACCATGCAGCAGGTAACGCTCACCTGTTGCGGCGCGTTCGATGCCTGCAATGCCGATGCGTTGCGCAGCCTGTACAAGATTTTCGGCGGGTGGGTCGGTAACGCCCGGTTGTAGGGTGATTTCTAGGGTATGATCCGCTTGCTCTGTTGCGCGGCCAATGACATAACGTTCGGTGATCGGGTCAGCCAGCAGTTCGCGTGCTAGCTGCTCTGCATCGGCCTGCGCTAGCGTGCCAGAGACAAAAAATAGACGGGTGCTTATGCAGCCCGTTAGCGCAGTGAATCCGAGTTGATGCGCGGTACGCAACCAGCGGTTATTTTCGGCATCGGCTTGCGCTGTGCTCACTTCGATGCGGAAAACAGACGGTTCTATCACGTTTGGCTCCTGCGATGATGCAATGGCGGGACACTCATATTAAAGGATAGTCAAGCGGATGGCAACAAGCCTTAACAGCATTTTGTGCGAACTGCCAAAACATCCCTGTTCATGCAGTTTACCGAAATCGTTGTGGGATGCGCAGTGTGCTATGATGAGCGGACAATACAAAAACAGGTTAAAGGCACGCGAACATGCAGCAAATCGGCACCGTGAAATTCGTACAGATACAGCGCGACCGCCTGAAGCAAGGCGAAAAGCCCAACCGCGTCTATCGGCCAGACCCGCTGCTGCATGTGGCAAAACTGCTGCTGACACGCGACGGCATCACAGGCATTACGGCGGCGGGTGCAACGCTGTTGGATGTACACAATATCAAGCATCCACGCTCACGCAATCGCGTCGAAAATAGCATCTCATTGGGCTTTAGGCAACATTACGCAGAGATGCGCCAGCGCTTCGGTGAACACATGCAGGATGGTATCGGCGGTGAAAACATCCTCATCGACATAGCCCCTGGCATTGATGTGCAGCCCGAAATGCTACCGGAGCGCGTTTATCTGCATAGCGTAGCCGACGATAACCTGATTGAACTGAAGGGCGTGATGCCAGCACCACCTTGTGCCGAATTCAGCCGCTTCAGCGCCAACCGCCCGTTAGAAGCGCTGGAATTGAAAGAAACATTGCAGTTTCTGGATGGTGGGCGGCGCGGCTACTATGCCACGCTGATCGAGAAAGATTGCAATTGCTACGTGCAGGCTGGGGACCGCTTGCTGATTGGCTAAGGCTGTTACAGATAGAAAGCCGCACGGACACCCCATTGGGTGTCCCTACAAGGGATCGTTCGTAGGGACGTGCCTCGGCGCGTCCACCAGCTTGACCAGTTGTTTTTCTGTAAAGGCTTAAGACGCTATCGTGCTTCACGAAACGTAGGCCAACAGTCGCTAGGCGCACACTGTACCCTGCACTATAATGCACGCCGCTTTTGCAAACCCGATCAATACAAAACAGAGGCAAGTGGATGCAACCGGGAAACGACCGTCAATACCAGAATCCTACAGGCCCCCATGACATCAGGCCAGAACCACTGTATGGGGAGCAGCGTGACACTGGAAAAAACGCGGCTTACCCTGATGAATATCCCTACGCCCACGATGAAGGCGACGAGAGCAGTGGCCCTGGCTGCTTTATCTGGGGTGTGATGCTGGTCTTTACGCTGCTGTTTGGCGTGTTTGTCGTGCTATTGGCGGCGCTGGGCGGCTGGACGGAGGGCTTACGCACGGCCCAGGGTCATGCAACAGCGACACGCGGCGCAGATATTGCCATTCAGTGTGAGCGCATCGGCGCAGACATCGCCAACGGCAGTATGGGCCTGGTGCAGGCTCGCATGGAAAATATCATGCCCGTGACGCCTGCTGTTGAATGTGTTGCCGCCTATATGCCATCCGCAACCGCGCTATACATGGAAAGCCTGCCCACGAACACACCTACAGCGACCAACACACCACCACCGACGCTGACACCGACAGCGACCCATACGCCCGCAGCACAAATCCGGGCAAGCCAGCCGCCACCCATTGCCGCAGCCACCGAAAGCCAATATGACCTGACTGGTTTACTGGCCGAGGCACGCGGATTGATCCAGGCGGACGACAATCTAGCCGCCATCGACACGCTAGAGGCTATCCAGGCCATCGACGCGAACTTCCAGAAAAGCGCGGTGGATAGTCTGCTGTTCCAGGCGCTCACATCCGAAGCACGCGATCTGTTTTTGCGTGGCGAAAACCGCGCCGAGGCCATTCTGCTGACGGAACGCGCCAAAGAATACGGCGATGTGGGCGAATTACAATTTGAGGCCTACATCGCGCAATTGTATCTGGATGCGCAGGTCTTCCGGGGCATCAATTACAACGAAACCATCCGCCTGCTGAGCGAAATTACGCGCCTGGCACCGAATTACTTTGACGTGCAGACGCAACTCTTTAACGAGCGCGTGGCCTATGGTGATGCACTGGTCGCAGGCTTTGAGCATTGCCGCGCCCTGGAGCAATACAACGTAGCGCTGCAATTGCGGCAAGCACCGAACGTAGCCGCCAAACGCGATCAGGCCACGATCAATTGCCCATCCACAAACCCGCAACCGGGCGTCACACCAGGGGCAGATCAGGGGGCACCGGGCGAACAGCAACCTATCGCACCGATTGGAGTGCCGGGGACGTAAGGCATATTTGATAACGTTTGTGCGGGACCAGCAGTGGCTTAGCGCGTCGTGGGGTCAGCGGGTTGTAGCGGGGGGATGGGCACGTCTTTACGCAGGTCTTCCAGTTTGAAGCGGTTATCGCAAACGAACAAGCCACGCGGCCCCCAACCAGAGACGGCACCCGGCAATTCAACACGCAGCCAACCAGAGGCGGCGTCTTGTGCGTCCACGACGACGGTGCCGCCTGTGGGGACGGTGCTCAAGACCTGATACAGATCATCCGGCCCTTCATGCAATTGCACGCTGTCCGTCGCGGTGCATTGTGGGTCGATCAACTCAACACGGCGCGTCTCTTGCAGCAAATTACCGACTTCATCCTCAGCCAGCAACGTGACCTCCAACGGACGCGAGGGAATGCCGACAAGGTTTTCAATGCGCCCGGATTCCTCGAAAGCGGTCTGCATCGGCGCATTGCTGAAATCCCGCAGGCCGCTTATCTGCGTGCTGATGGCCCCCGGCACCTCCCACAGCACCGAGAGGCTGCCCACCACGTTGCGCACTAACTGCGTGGGCAGCACCTGAAAGCGTTGCAGGGTCATCGGCCTGTAGATGTATACATCACGCACAGCGCTGGTATTCACACCGTCATTTTCTGCGATGAGTTGCACGCTAACCGTGCCGGATAGCTCCGTTGTCTGCACGTCATGGCGCTGCAAATCCGCTTCCAGGTCGGCAATCGCCAGCCCGTTTAGCAGCACACGCACGCGGCGCGCATCCTCCGTCTGCCAGCGCACGATTAAGGGTTCACCCTGCGCTATTTGCGTCTGATTCACCGTCAGGTCAAGGATGGCGGGCTGTGGCGGCGGTGAAAATGCACCGAACAGCGCCAGCAAAATCAACAGCAACAGCGAGATGACGATGCCTGCGCCCGTAATCACACCCCACAGCGGCAGAAGCGGATTGACCGTCATCTGGCCACCCACAACCGCCGTAAAATTGGCCGCCGTCTGTGCGCGAAAAAGCAAATGGAAATGCGCAGTCACAGCGGAGCCTGTCAAGGGTCGTTGCCGGGGCAGCACGCGGCCATCAAGCTGCGCCTGTTCGCCGGGGGCCAATTGCAAGGGGGTTGTGGGCAGAATGAAGGACAACATGCTATCAGCGTCCACCGGCTGCACCTGTAAAGGCAACATGACACTGCCCTGATTATGCAGAAAGACGCGAAACAAGCCGTCCGGCTCGACCTCTTGCCGATCAATGGCCACGCCGAGGCCCGTAAACCCGTGCACGCGCACATCAATCGGTGCTTCGACCGTTGCTTCAGGCTGATCGAGGGGAATCACCTGAACGCCAGCGCGGTACATGGTCGGCACGATATCATGGCGGCGCGGCGGCTTGATATGGATCAGCACGTAAACCGTCACCCCGCCGTCAATCTCTAGCTGTGTGCGGCTGATGCGCACCCAATCCTCCGGCAAACCTACCACCTGCACCTTGAAGCGCCGTTTGTCGTCTGCTGAATTCAGGATCGACAATTCGGTTGATGCGCTGGAAGCAGGCCACACGTCCAGCGCTGTCACATCAACGTCCAGCCGCAGGTTGATTTCGTCACGTTCGATGCGTTGCGTATCAGCGTCTTCGGTTGGCGTGATCGGCAAGGTTGGCTCATCATCGACAGGCTGAAAGATCATGCGCAGGTGCCCGACCTGTATCTCCGCGACGCCTTCCAGCACAAACGGCTCCGTGATGCGCACACCATCGACAAACGTGCCATTTTCGGATTCCAGATCGGCTATCGACACCTGCTCGTTGTCTTGCGTCAGGCTGAAGTGATAGCGCGAGACCGTGTTTGTATCGAGTGCAATGGTATTGCCAGCAGCACGCCCTACGGATGTCGTGGGTTGCGTCAGCAAATACGACTCGAAGTTGCCATCAGGCCAGAATATATCTAAACGCCCGTAGGCCATCGCCGTTTTACCCCGCTTTCATTGAATAACTTAATACCAACTCTTGAGTAGCTTGATACCAACTCTTGAGTAACTTAATACCAACTCTTGAGTAATTTAGTGCCAACTCTTGAGCAACTTAATACCAACTACGGATAAGTTTATCGGCCTCTATTGTATACAGGGGGCTTAGCGCGACAAACTGCAAATCAGAATAAACTCGGCTGATGCGGCGGCTGATGCGGTTCGATGATCTCTGGTGTGTCGTTGCGCGTGCTGTTCACAAGGCTGGACACCTCATAGGCGGTCAGGTCGTCACCTGCGTAGGGCTGCAACAGCGCTTGTAGCTCATCCATGCTGCTATCTGCTGATAGCCACGCTGCATACTGATCTGCACCTTTGAGCATCACCGCCATACGATGGTGAAAGGGCCGCACGACCTCGTTCGGTTCAGTCGTGACAATCGTGAAGGTATGCAGCAGGGTGTTATCGCGCTGTCGCCACGCCTCCCATAAGCCCGCAAACGCAAACAGCGTATGATCGCGCAGATGGATGTACTGCGGCACCTTGCTGCCGCCCACCTGCTGCCACTCAAAGAAGCCCGTCGCAGGCACCAGACAACGACGCTGCACAAAGGCCGTCTTGAATGAGGGTTTTTCGGCCAGCGTTTCGGCGCGGGCGTTAATCATTTTATTGCCGATGCTGGGGTCTTTCGACCAGGACGGCACCAGCCCCCAGCGCATCAGCGAAAGCGTATCCGGCGCGGCATTGCTGATAATCGGCACGGTTTGCATCGGCGCGATGTTATAGCGTGCGTCTGGTTTGCTTGTATCCGGCAACCCGGGTAAGTCAAATTCTTGTTGGATTTGTGCTGCGTCTACTGCCAGCGTGTAGCGTCCACACATGGGTCATGTTGCTTTCTGTTTAGCCGTTGCTGCTGCGATTCTACTGGGATCACTGGTTGCGCCGATTGCGTTGCTTATTGTCTTTCTTATCTTGCTTGCCGCTTTCGGCGATCTGCCGCAACACTGTAATCAGCGACAGGGTAATGCCGATCAGCGTCCCGGTTGACGGTGGTTCCGGTTGGCCTGTCTCGTTTTCCTCACCTGCGCGGATGAAGAGATGCGCAGCCAGCAGGCCCAGCGTCGTACCCAGCAGCCAGCCACCAATGTATGTACGGGCTTTCCAGCCGCTACCTGCATCTTGCTGTGTTAGCCGCCCGCTACCGTTGGCGGATTGGCTGATAGTCTGGTTGTCTGTTGATGGTGTTTGGACGGTCATTCGCATTTGCTCCTAGTTACGGTTGTCTTTGCCCTGCGTTTCGGACGAGTCGAAGATGCTTAGCAATTGCATCAAGGGGGCCAGCCGTGCCGAGATATTGATGACACGCTTGTTTAGGCCTGCGCTGGTCTTTTCCACACGTTGCTCAGCGGAACTGACGAAATTTTCCAGGCGTTGCAGCGGTGCCTGTGTGCCCCTATGCAACTGACGCAGGCCGAAAATACCCGCCATTACCAGCATATAGACGGCAAAATTGCAGATCAACACGGGGCACAGCACCAAGACCGTGAACATCCAATCCGCTAACGTGGAGACCTGCACGCGGCTGGGCAGCAACGCAGCAATGATAAAGACGAACAGCACAAATGCAAATGCAGCAAGCATCGGTAAGCGCGTTTGGCGGCGTGTTTCCCGGCGATGAATATTAGCCCCGGTTGGCTTTGCTGCCTCAGTTTTTGGCGGCGTCTGTTGAGACATATTTTTTCCATTTATGTATTTATGTATTTGGGTATTTATGTATTTGGGTGCTTTGGGTATTTATGTATTTATGTATTTATGTATTTGGGTGCTTTGGTAGCGCCACACAATAGGGTGGGTGCATGTTTTTCGCGGCGGACGCAGCAAGCCGCGTCCCTACATGACCATCTTGAACCGTAGGGACACCCTTAAAGGTGTCCGCCGTCGCTAATTTTCACCGTCCACATTTTCTTGCGGTGCTATCGGTGCTTTAGGTGCTTTAGGTGTACTATAAGGTGCTTTAGGTGCTATAGGCGTACTATACCTGGGTGCTTTAGGTGCATTATACCTGGGCGCGTTGCACCTGGGCACACTGTACTTGAACAAATTGAATCGTAGAATATTTTAGCTGACGCGGTGGCATCCTTGTAGTGCAGGGTGACGCGGGGAAAAGCCGCACCAGCAGCATAATCTGGATATACCCTGGAGCCTTAACACAGTCTTTATCTTCCTGGCGTGGATTCACCCGTAACCTGATAGCATCCATGACGGTATTTCGTTTGTATTCACTAAATTTGGGGCGACAATGCGAATAGCGTCCGCCGCGTGAGTTACGGAGATTCATTGCTTATGAATTCGAGATCTATTTTATACACTGCACGATATAGAGCCTGGAT
>DAOTTW010000383.1:0-2453 GCA_034437615.1 Anaerolineae bacterium
TATGTTGCCAATGTCCCCATTGTTGCTAAGACTCCTGCTCCCAGCCACCGTGCTAATTGATCGCCTCTTGTAAGTATTTTAAAGCGCCTTGCAAACTCTTTTTCTGCCACACGCCCTGCTTCTGCCGCCTCTGCCGCCTCGCGGATTGCTTTTTGGCGCTTCCGTTCTAAACGTTCTAAACGTTGAATGGTATTGTCCAAACTTGCACGCTGCTGCTGAAGCGCGGCGTGCGCCTGCTTGTATGGCTCAAAAGCCTGTAACTTCTCAACAAAGGCTGTCAGGCTGGCTTCTAATGCGGCCTGTGGTTCCTGTCCGCTGTCCTGTGGCGGCGTGGTCGGCACATCATCTGGCAGGTCAACAGTGAGGGCGCGTAGGTCGGTTTCCAGTGCCTCCCGCTGCTGGCGGGCCTGTGTAAGTTGGTCGTCAGCCTGCTGGCGCGACTGCTTCAGGTCGGTGTCGGCTTTCTGGCGAGCCGCTTCGTATGTGCGGTCGTTCTTTTCAAGCGCCTGCTTGTGCGCCTGCTCAAGTTCCGTCAGGCGCTTGCGGGCGTCCAGTACCGTTTGCAGGTTCAGCCCGTCGTCAATGGTTGGGAAGTCGTCTGTCATGGGGGTTCTCCTGAAAATGCTTGCCTTTAAGCTACGATTGGACAGGGATACAGGCCAGCGCCTATCAGCGGCAGGCGCGTCGCCAGATGGTCGGGTTCATTCAAGCGCAACAGAAAGACGCTGACACGTCCTTCTGCTGTTTCAGGCTGCAACAGCCCTGTTGCGGCATCCACAGCGAAGTGGTCATGCCATTCGTGTTGTCTGGGATGGAACAAGGGCGTCAGTTGCCGCGACCCGGCCCAATCAATTGAACCGAGGTCGCTGCCTTTGTAACCGTTGCACAGGTAACACGCCCAGGCCAGATTATCGGTTGCGGACGTGCCACCGTGCTTACGGGCGATAATATGGTCGATCTCATAGGCCCAAAAGCGAAAGTCCGCGCTGATGCGACAGTATTCACAGCAATTATGTGCTCGTTCGATCACGATCTGTCGTTGTGCGCGTGTCACATAGTCGCTCATGGTTGCTTTTGTGTATGCAAATGGGCTTTCACCTTCAAACGCGAGATGAAGTGTTCAATGCGCATAAAGTCATCCAGTTCAGCGCGTTCATCAGGCGTCAATTCACCTTGTCGGTTGCGTTCTAACAACTCAGATGCCCGTTGTTGCAGGGCATCGGATGGCCGAAACGTCAAAATCTCCTCCGATGATACACCCGCTGCCAGAAAATCGGTCACTTCATCCAACAGTTGTTGCGGTTGTGCTATTGGCATAAATCCAGCCACCTCGCTTACTGACGTGCTTTCAGTTTAGCAGCAAATGACTCAAAAGTGGCGCGTCGTTCTTCAGGGATGCGCGGCAGGTTGTACGGCTTGAACTTTTCCAATTGGCCGCCTGCGTCGTCATCACGCAAATACGCCCGATAACCCTGCAAATTACCCGCTGCTGGTTCACCCAGCAGTTGCTGCGAATCCTCTTTGCTCATGGGTAGTGCCACACGGCGGTCAAAGTAACCCAGCCATGCACGCCCGAAGCCCATATTCTCAAAGCTCTTGTAGCTATCGAACCACAGCAGCACGTGAAGGCCCAGTTCCGCGCCACGTTGCAGGATGGCCTGTAGTTTGGTTGTCGTCTCGCTGGGTTCTTCGCGTCCATAGCGGCCTGGTATCGGGCGCAGTTCGGAGAGGCGATGTGCGCCGAACAGCGTCAAGAAAACTGGCGGGCCGAGTTCATCTTCTTCTGCGCCTTCGTCGTATTTGGCCTGTCGTTCATCTAGCAGTGTGTGCGCCTCTTCAATCAGGTTGGCTGCACGTCGGCGGGCTGCAACCTGAATGTCGTACAGGTCGCCGTAGGCGGCTGCAAAGTCCGTAAACGTCTCTTCCCAGGGTTCATCACGCAGGCCCAGGTCACCGATACGAAAAATGGCCTCGCCAGGGCGATAGAAAGCAGGCAAGCTCATGTGGATCACGCCCAGCATCCCGGCAACCAGTTCTTCGCGGTCACCCATAATGACCAGGTGGGTACGGCTACGCCGCCGAAACGTGATTGATGTATGTGGCTTGATTTCGATTGCCTCACCGACATAACCCAGCGCGGGCAATTCCGACGACACCCAATCCTTTAGCCCGAATTCCTCTTTGATCTGCTTGGCGTTCTGCCATTCAGCTAGGTCGTAGAGCTGCTGCAATTGGCGGTTTTCCCCGATAGTGGTCGGCTCTGCGCCATTAAAGACGATAGGTCGTTCGTATTGTCTGCCGCTGGCCGCTGTGATTTGGCTCAGGGTAGCGAGGTGCTGCTGCATCACGTCTGGCGTCATATAGGCGACCTTGCCGATGCGATTGCGCTCAAAGCGTCCGCCATCGTCGTTGTAGATCACATCACCAGAGACTTCCAGTTGACGCGCTTGTTC
>DAOTTW010000384.1:0-4393 GCA_034437615.1 Anaerolineae bacterium
ACAAAAACGACGGGCAGCTTGTCCCGACCGGAAATCACGGTATAATGAAGACTGTAGACGCAGGTGAGAATAATCGGGTGGCTGTGACCAATGGAAATCCCGTCGCTCCCGCAGTAGCCATCGGGCCAACCACGTTTGGCGTCAAGTTCGTTCAACTTGACGCCTTTTATGTTTACCCAATTGATTCTTCTTCAAATCCGTTTTGGCCTCTGAAATGAAAACTTCTTTTGGCCGACAGCGGTACACTACAGGTCGTGCCAACCACGACCGTCGCCCGCATAGAAAGCGCCCCCACCATTGATGGAAACATCAGCGAATTTACGGATATGATGGGCCTGGAAATCCCGTTCGTAAACCTGTGGCAAGGCTTCGCAGACGATACAGCCGACCTGAGCGCTGTCTTTGGCCTGATGTACGACGATGAATTCCTGTACGTTGCTGTTGACGTGACTGACGAAACACTGGTCAGCAACGTCGCACCGAACGACATCAAAGGCCACTGGCGCTCAGATTCCGTCGAAATCACTGTAGACCCGCAAGGCCCCGGCGCGAGTGAACACACGCTGACTACCTTCAAGACGGGCATCTTCCCCTTTGATACCGAGGTAACGTTCAGACCGAACGCGACGCCGACGCCAATCAGGGCGTCATCAGCGTAACCGCACCGGATATGCAGGTCGCGTCCGCACGTGCAGGAAAGTTAGTACAGCACGAGGGTTTTGTAAACGCCAACCAGAGCGTGTTAAGATAAGAGGGTTGCGGCTTCTTGTTTCAGGGTTGCAATCCTCACAAAACCGATTACGTTCAACCAATAACAGGAGAGCATCATACTATGTCGTTTAAATTGCATTACCGTTTGTTGGCAGTCGTCTTGGTCGCTTTGTTGCTCGTGCCCTTTGCGGTACAGGCGCAAGACGAAGACGTAACGCTGGTCGTGTGGGATAACTTTACCCGTGAGAGCGAACAAGCCATAATCGAAATGCTCAACGAGATGTTTGAAGAGCAGAACCCCGGCGTTACAGTGCAGCGCGAAGCCTACACCACCGACGACCTGGGCCTGCTGCTGCCGCGTGAACTGTCTAACGATAACGGCCCTGATGTCGCCATGATTAACCAGGGGCTGAACAATATGGCCGCGCTGGTCGAGGCCGGTTTGCTGCTACCGCTGGATGACTACGCCGAGGAACTGGGCTGGTACGAGCTATACGGCGAGAACCTGCACAATCGCAATCGGGTCGTCGAGGATGGCTCGCAATTCGGGCGCGGCAACCTCTATGGCGTCTCGAATACCTCCGAGGTGGTTGCTGTCTTCTATAACAAGCGCATCTTTGAAGAGCTAGACCTGACACCACCAGAAACCTTCGAGGAATTCGAGGCGATGCTGGCGACCATTGAAGAAGCTGGCATCACACCCATCACGTTTGGCAACCTGGAAGGTTGGCCGGGCATCCATACCTTCGGCGCGATCTACCACCTGTATGTTGACCTAGCAGACATAGACGCGATGATGTACCGCGACGAAGAGGGCACCTTCGAGGCTCAAGGCGCAGTCGCTGCCGCCGACAAGATGACCCAATGGGTCGAAGCTGGCTACTTCTCCGAGGGCTTCGAGGGTATGGATAACGATAACGCCGCCCTGGGTGAGTTCATCAGCGAAGAGAGCGCGATGTGGCTGGCGGGTAGCTGGAACAGTGGCTCCATTGTTGATGCACTCGGTGCCGAAAACGTTGGTTTCTTCGTATTGCCCGGCCCAGATGGGCAGTACCCTGCGCCGACCATCGGCGGCATCGGCCTGGCCTATGGTGTGCGTGCCACGACTGAAAACCCCGACTTGGCTGCTGCCTACATCGACTTGGTGACCGGCCCAAAAGCCGCAGAACTGCTGCTGGCAGAGGGCTTCTTGCCGGCAGCACCAGTGGATGAAACCTTGTTGGAAGCAGGCACACTGACAATCGAACTCGTCAACGCCTGGAACCTGATTTCGCAGGAAGATGTCGTCGGTCACTACTTCGATTGGACGATTAACGACGTCGACAGCTACATTCAAGAACTGTTGGCAGGCGTCCGAGAGCCGGAAGGCTTCGTAGAGGCCGTCGAAGCAGAATACGATGCTGAGTAGGCGAAGCTCTTGCAACGCACGATCAGACCGCAGGATGACCCGGAGCATCAAAATAAGCCGGACCAAGAGCAAATGGGATGGGCTTCGGCCCACCTCTTAGCCCGACTCGCCAGGGGGGTGCAGGCCGTGTTAGGTACCCAACAGGGGGCAGGGCGACCCTTCGGCAGAAGCTGGCAGGTGTGGCTGTTCGTCTTGCCCGGTTTGCTGGTTTACTTGATGTTCGTGTTGTACCCCATCTCGAACACTGTATTTTACAGCTTCACAGAATGGACCGGCTTCAGCACGCCGACATTCATCGGGCTGGATAACTACATCGAAATGTTAAACGACAATGACTTCATCAGGGCTGTCACTAACAATGCCTTCTTCGTAATTTTTTATACGATCATCCCGATTTTGCTGGGTCTGTTCCTCACCTCAATCATGACGCGCAACCACTTACGAGGTATGGCTATCTTTCGCACGGGCTTGTTCGTGCCACAGGTCATGAGTCCGGTTGTGGTCGGCATTATATGGCGCTGGTTGTTCACACTGGATGGTCCGCTGAACCAATTCTTGATTAATGTTGGCCTGGAAGCCTGGACGCGCTCATGGCTCGGTGATTTCGTCTGGGCACCGTATGCAGTAGGGGCGGTTGGCTCCTGGGTCCAGTATGGGCTGGCAATGGTGCTGTTTCTGGCTGGCATTCAGTCTATCCCAGAGGATTTGTACGATGCGGCAAAGGTGGCCGGGGCAAATGCGTTTCAGCAATTCCGCTATATTACGTTGCCCGGTTTGCGCCAGCAGATACTCGTGGCGTTTGTGCTGACCTTTATCGCAGCGTTGCGCGTGTTTGACCTCGTATTCGTGCTGACAAGCGGCGGACCGGGCAAGCAAACGCTGGTGACCAGTATGATGGTTTATGAAGAGACCTTCCAACGCAATAATGCGGGTTATGGTGCGGCCATCGCGATGACAATGGCAGTAATAATCATCAGCGTGTCGGCCTTTGTATACTGGATGCAAAACCGTAATGAGGACGCCACATAGGGTGTCAACCGTATGCAAATCAGATGATCGTCGAGCTTGTCATTAGGATGATGTTATGGTCGGTGCTATAAGTGGCCTACGGGACTTGCGGCGGGCGTGGCTTACCTATCTGCTGCTGTCGATGTTTTTGCTGATTGCTTTGTTGCCGTTTATGGCGATTATCCTGACGGCCTTCAAAACCAACACCGAATTAGCCAACGGGCCGTTCGCATTACCGCAGCAGTGGCGCTTCGATAACTTCGCTGAAGCCTGGAACAGTGCGCGTTTTTCCGTTTACTTTCAAAGTAGTGTGCTTGTCGTTGTGCCCGTTGTGATTATCTCCATGACCTTATCCACGATGTCCGGCTTTGCCTTCGGCATGTTCCGCTTTCGTGGGCAAAACCTGCTGCTGTTTATCATCTTGTTGGGCTTAATGGTGCCCTTTGAAGCGGTCATCATCCCACTGTGGCAAATCATGGATAACCTGAACCTGCGCAACACCTACTGGGGCCTGATCTTACCGCAGGTTGGCTTGAGCTTCGCCTTCGGTACGTTCTGGATGCGTGCCAATTTCAAGGGGATGCCGAAGGAACTGGTTGATGCGGCGGTGGTGGATGGTTGTACGACCTGGGGCGTCTTGTGGTATATCCTGTTCCCGCTATCGCGTCCAGCGCTGCTATCGCTGCTGGTGCTGCTGTTCATGTGGACGTGGAACGAATTCTTCCTTGTATTGGTGTTGGCTAGCGGTGACCTGCGCACGCTGCCTGTAGGCTTGGCGCTGCTGCGGGGCCGCTACACTGCCGACATTCCAGTGATGGCTGCGGGGTCGGTGATGGTTTTTTTGCCCGTGCTGATCGTCTACATTTTCTTCCAGCGGCATTTCATTCGCGGCATCGTATCGGGCGCGATCAAGGCATGAAGCACATAGACAAGGCAAGCCAATTATGAAATTAGCACTCATTTGACATCATTATCTACGCTACAACCGACCTAAAAGATGCCTTGCGTGATGTAACTACTCAGGCAGGCATGTTTTGCCCGCTAATTGGCCCTCACCCCCTCAATCCCCCTCTCCTAGCCACGTAGCGGCGGTCGGGAGAGGGGGAGGCAGGCTGCAAAAAGCCCCTCTCCATCTGTGTCTGTGTCTGGGCATGAAGGGAGAGGGATTTGGGGTTTACAGGGGTAGGTGTTTCGGCGGACGTGCCATTGCACGTCCCTACACAAACGCTGTGAACCGTAGGGACACCCAATGGGGTGTCCGGGGCG
>DAOTTW010000385.1:0-4505 GCA_034437615.1 Anaerolineae bacterium
TAGCTAGCAAAATGTGGCTGATTGATGGCGTTGCAAGGGATTGTGATTGGTCATACTCATTGTAAGGGACAGCCAAGTGGGAACGATCCTATCTTCGTGGGACAATTGCGGATTTTAAGTCCCGTTGCTTGTAGGACTGGAGCTAAAAGAGGTGCCGCAGGCGCTTGAGGCTCTCGGCTGTATCGAGTGCCGCGCCTTGCTCCCATAAGCCGCTGTGCAGGGGGCCAAGCTGCGCTTCGATCTCGGCGCGTTGGTCGCGTAGGGCTATCGCTCCGGCATCATCGGGGGTCATCTGTGCCGCCAGAAAGCCCGCCAGCCACGCGGCCTGATCCGGCTGACCATCGGCCAACAGCACTTGAACGGCAATCATCAACACATTGCCGGAGCGCTCTAAGAAATCATGTGCATCCAGTTCGTGCAGTGCATCACGCAGGCGGGCCGAGGCCGCCGCGACATCACCCTGAGCCAGTGTTATATCAATTGCATCATGGTGGCTGTTTGCCAGTTCGGATGGGGCGTGCTGCTGGCGTGCGCGTGTGAGGCTGCGCTTTAGCAGGTCAAGGGCTGCATCATAGTCACCCTGTTCGGCATAGATGCCCGCCCGACCGCGCCAGATGTTATGCCGGAATTGTTCCGCGCCGTTGGCATCCATGAGGGCTTCGGCCTGATCGTAATGCTGTATGGCTGCCGCTAAATGGCCCTGCCTGCCATACGAAGTAGCTAACGAACGATGCGATGAAATCTGCCCGGTGATGTCGTTGATGGCTACGCGCAACGCTAACGACGACTGCGCATAGGCCAGCGCACCCGCGTCATCGCCTTGACGATGTGCAAGCGAAGCCAGATTATTGTCGCAGGTCGCCATGCCGGAGTGATGGTTGATGGCGGCGAAGCGTTCACGCGCTGTGATGTATTGCTCGCGTGCCCCTGCGTAATCCCCCATATTTTCCAGCGTCACAGCCCGGTTTATCAGCACCGCCGCCACACCAAACGACGTACCGTAGCGCTGTTCTAAGGTTAACGCCTGCTCGTAATAATCCAGCGATGCCGCGTGGTCACCCTGCCGATACGCAATGATGCCGAGGTTGCGCAATGCCGCAGCGCGTGCGCCGATGTCGCCTGCGCGTTGCGCGTGGGTCAGGCTGGTTTCGTAGTGCTGTTGCGCTTGCGGATACAAGCCCTGAAAAAACGCACAGATGCCGATTTGCCGTGCGGTGATCGCAATGCCTGCATCGTCGTTGAGCGCGTCGTAATCGCCCAGGCAGTGCTCAAAGTGCGGTAGGGCGTCGGCATAATGACCTTGCATCATGTAGGCGCTGCCTAGCTGATAGGTCGCACGCGCCCGCAACTCGCGGTTTTCCGGCGTTTGTGGCAATGCAGCCAGCGCCGCCCGTAGCTGCTGACGGCCCGTGTCGTAGTCTTCGGCGGCAACGGCGACTTCACCCAGCCCGATGTGGACTTCTGCGGCTTCAGAATGCAACGGCTGCAAGCTGAGCGCGCTCTCATAATGTGCGCGTGCGGCGTCATAATCGCTCAGGCGTCGCAGAGCACGACCCGCCAGCAGATGCGCTTGCACCGCCTGAGACGGCGTATGGTCGATCAATTCGACGGCCCGTAGCGCCCATGTTTTCGCTTGCGGACGGTCGTCTATGCGCAGGAAATGCCGCGCCGCAGCTTGCACGTACAGGCTTTCGCTTTCAGGCCGATCAGCAGCCCGCCAGTGTTGCGCCAGCACAGGCGCAGCAACCGCTAGTTCGCTGCTTTCCAGCGTATCGGCTAGCTTCGCGTGGTAATCACGGCGTTCAGCGTCCTTCAGGGGTGCAAGGATGCTGTGGCGGATTTGCTCATGCCGGAATTGCCAGCCAGCGCCCGTTTGCCGCAGCACAGGCGCACAAGCCCACAACCAGCGCTCCGGCGTCGCATCGTGCAGCCATGCAACCAGCAGACGCGGCTCAATCCGGCGCTGATAGAGCGCACACAAACGTAGCGGCTCCTGCACCCAGGCGGGTAATAAACGCTGATAGTGCTGCGCCCATGCGTGAACGTGTTGGCTTTGCAGCGTCTGCAACCGCTGCACAACCTGCGCTGCATCCGGCATGGTGCGATGTTCGGTTGCTAATTGGGCTAGCGCTTCACTCGCCAGCAGGGGGTTACCTCCACTACATTGCAGCAGCGCGTCAAGCACCGCGTCTGGCAATGCATCCGGCGTCCATATCAACGACGCCAGTTGCCGCAAATCAGTAACCGATAGGCGCGGCATGTGCAGCACATCGGCGTCGGCTAGCTCCTGTGGCAAATCGGGGGCTATATCATCCCGAAATGCAGCCACAATAAACAACTTATGCGCGGTTGTATCATTTGCCAGTGTAGCCAGCACGGGCCATGCCTGCTGTGTGCTGTGCAGGTTATCCAGCAACAGCGCGACAGGCAGCGTTTGTCGTTCGATCAGGCTGAGCAGTGCCCCGGCGATTTGCTCCGGCTTATGTGTTTTGTCGTCCGGGGTTTGCAGCGCAGCGCGTTCGTCAGCGCTCAAGGTCGTGCCCAGCGTTAGCTGCTCAACGAAGGGTTGCCACCAAGCATCCGCTTGCAGGTGCTCATCAGCGCCGACGCGCACGACCAGATAGCCCACAACCCCCAGCATCCCATGCAGATAATCCAGCAAGCGTGATTTGCCCGTGCCGCTTTCCCCTGCGATCAGCACCGCTTGACCTCTGTCGTTGGCCGCACGTTCAGCGCGCTGTTGTAAATCACGCAGCAGCGGCTCACGACCTAACAACGGCGGATTGCTGTAAGTGAGATTACTATAATCACTGTGCAGGGGTTGCCTGTCATTGTGTGCGCTGATGCTTTGTAGGTCGTGCAGAGCAGCCATCGCGCTCGAGGAGCGCGCCGCCGGGTCTTTGCTCAGCAAGCGCAGTAGCCACGCCTGTAGCTCCGGTTGACCCACACCTAACGGCGGCGGTTCCTGTTGACGCACGCGTTCCAGATAGCCTGCATCAAACGCGCCAAACGGATGCATACCACTCAGCATCTCATAGGCCAGCACACCCAGCGCAAACAGGTCGCTAGCAGGGCTATAGGTGCCTGCGTCTAGCACCTCTGGCGAGAGATAGGCCAGTGTGCCGGGGCGTTCTGTGCGCGTAGCGGCTACGCCGTGTTGCTTGGATAAGCCAAAATCCAGCAAGGTCACGTCGCCCGCGCTGACCAGCACATTTGACGGCTTCAGGTCCCGGTGTAGGATATGGTTGTGATGCAGATACACCAGCGCGTGCAAGGTCTGATGTAACCAGCGTAAACGCACCTGAAATGCTGCGCCCTGTGCTGCGAGTGTCACGGGTTGTGCATCCGGTAGCCATTGCAACACCAAAGTCGGCTGCTGCTGCCAGCGGATCGCATCCAGGGCTGTGATGATATGCGGGTGTTGCAAGCGCGTGAGTACGTCGAATATGGCAGGTGCATCACGATATGGCTTGCTTGCATGAAGTGTTTTCAGCGCGACGTCGCATTGGCTCAGTTGATCGCGTGCCCGATAGATCGTGCTAAAACGGCTCTGCGCGATCTGTTGGATGACATGATAACGTGGATGTAAATGCATGACGCAAAAGAGGCTATGTTTGGTTCGATGTTCCTACCTTAACGGCCATTATAGTACACTTTCCGCTGATGTGCAGAAAGGCACGGGGCGGTTGTCTGACAAAGCTGTTGGGTTATAATCAGGCTATAACGGCTTCATAACGCAGCAGGGACGCACAGCACGAACAACAGCACCCATCGCCTTTTCATCAGCTATCGCCGGGACGATAACGCCGACATCGCCAAGCGCATTTACGACAAGCTGGCCGCGCACTTCTCAGCAGATGCGGTCTTCATGGACTATGAAATCATCCAAGCGGGTGCTAAGTGGCAGGATACACTGCTGAACGCGCTGGCCCGCTGTGATTTAATCGTCGTCGTGATCGGCCCACAGTGGCAGCGCATACTGGACGCACGCTGGAAATCCGGTGAAGCTGATTGGGTGCGTACCGAGGGTGCAGGGCGTCGGTGGACAGGACAAGACGACGCTAGCCACATCGTTAAACGCCACTTGCAAGCGCAGCCGGGTAAGCCTGTGCTGTGGCTGAAGGCGGGCACGAACGAAGGCGATGCGCTCTATGATGCGCTGGCGAAACCCTACGGACAGGTGCAGGCGGTCAACAGCAGTGGCAATAAGTCCGGGGCGCTGCGTAACCTGCTGCGCGCTACGGGTGTGGGGCTGCTGGTGCTGGATGATTGCTGGAATGCCACCGCGCTGGATAGCGTGCTGAAAGCGGTGCCAAGTGATTTACCTGTGCTGGTGACGGCACGCCAGATTTGCACCGTGCCACAGACCGTGCTGCGCTTGCCGTGGCTGGAACCCGATGTCGCGTGGGAACTGCTGCAAAAGCTGGCCCCTGAGCAAGCCACAGAACGCGCCGAGGGCGACGAACTGGCGTGCAAGCTGGGCTATCTGGCCTTTGGTGTGGAAC
>DAOTTW010000386.1:0-3546 GCA_034437615.1 Anaerolineae bacterium
AGCGAGCCGATTGTCGTGCTCAACGCCGACTACGCAACCACCTTTGAAGGTACTGTTGGGGAGGCCGTAGCGAGCATCATCGACCAGCGTGAAGACGAGGGCTATGGCGTGCTGGACCACCTGACCGACGTCCGCGACGAAAGCGCTTTTGTGGTGCTTGACGATGGCGCGACAACCGAATATGTGACGATTTACGCAACAGGCGAGGATACAAGCCGCCTGGCAGTACAGACAGAAGACGCTTGCCCCGGCCTGTTTGAGCG
Organism: Anaerolineae bacterium; assembly: GCA_034437615.1. Classification (GTDB taxonomy): domain Bacteria; phylum Chloroflexota; class Anaerolineae; order Aggregatilineales; family Phototrophicaceae; genus DAOTTW01. The sequence continues at coordinate 264 of DAOTTW010000386.1, forward strand.
CCAGTAACCTATAGGCTAAGCGAGCATCCGTAACCAATTACCATGCGTAATGGCTCTGATCGCTGCATCATCGTAGCCCTTGCCTTGCAGCAAGGCGGGCACTTGGTTGATGTCTGCGATTGTATCCAACCCTGTCGGGATCAACTCAGCGCCAAAACCACCGTCCAGGTCTGTGCCTAGCCCGACATGCCTTGCGGTTCCCTGGCGCTGACAGATTGCATCCAGGGAATTGATGACGTCAGTGATCGTTGGTCGCCCGCTAACGGCGAGATTGCGCTGAAAAAAGCCGTTGTATAATCCGATGCCAATCACACCGTCGCGCTCACAGATGGCGTCAATCTGATCGTCGGATAAGCCGCGCTCACCGGGCAGATAATGCCGACTGTTGCCATGCGAATAGATCGTCCGACCATCCCATGATTGCATCGCTTGCCAGAAAGCCGCTTCTGCGAGGTGAGCTGTATCAAGGATCATATCCAATTGACGCATATTTTCCAGCAAGGCAACACCTGCATCACTCAGGCCAGCGGGTTCGCTATCGCTGCCTGCGTAGCGCGTCCGTGCCCAGGATAGCCCCACACAGCGCAGCCCGTCTGCGTGCCAAGTGTGGATTTCATCAGGTGTGCGGATGGGGTCGGCACCCTCCATTGCCAGCACGATGCCAATGTTGCGTTGCTGCTTATCGGTGGTTGAACCTGTCCATCGATCGACAAGCGCGCTTAAGTCATCCGGCGTTCGCATAATGCGATAGGTCGGCTCACGGTCACTGAGCTGGCGCATGGCATATAGCATCTGCTGGCCCCAGGCGTGTGCTTCTTCGGTAGTCTGGTAAGTCGCACGCTGCACAGCAGAAGCACGATAGCGGCGCGGCATCACATATATCGTCCCGAAGAGCAACCCGACCGGAGCCTGTTGTAACTCCGGCAGGCCGACAGTCGCCTGCCCCGTCAGCGCGGCGGTACGTGAGCCTGCTTCTTCACGACGTATTGCATAAGCACTGCGGCTGTAATCCCGCGCATAGCTTACGATGTTCCAACCAAAATCGAGATGACCATCGACAAACCAATGTGGTTGTGGCGCTGGCGATTGCGCGAGTGCTTGCAAGGGTTGCAATGCGAAAACAGCACCTGCTGCGGCTACATAGCGCAGCCACTCACGCCGTGTCGTCCCGCTGTGTTGATCTGACATATCCACTGCTCCGTCCTGCCGATAAGTTCTACCTACGAACCTGGCAGCGCATCGCAGTTGCCAAGCTCTGCCACCACATCCGAGCGTACCCAGAAGCCGCTGGTCAAGCGCCACCAGGTAAAACCTGCGGTGTCACGTGCCTGTGCATCAGCCGCATTCTGACCATCAGGCAACAACCCGCTATGCGCAAAATACGTGCCCGGCCCTGCGCGCTGTGTGATGTCGCTGCCTTCGTTGGTAATGGTGCAAATGACCGCTGCACGGGTGGGCTGTGGCTGGGCGGGCGGTAGGTCGATCAGCGTCTGAATGCTGTCCGCAGCCTCTACGGCCCAGCCTGTATTACCACTTTGTGTGGTGATGTTATGCCAGATGTAGCCATCCGCACGGCTTGTAGTGCCTTTGTAGGTGACAATCGTGCCTGCTGGCATATTCTCCACTACCGGGAAATCCGACCCAGGCCCAACACGCAACTTCAAGCCTTCATCCGTGACGAAGACACGCGCCTGCCGCAACGGTTCCGGCGTGGGGCTTGGCGCAATGGTCGCAGTTGGGGGCGCTTGCGTCGGTTGCGGCGTGGGTGTGATGCCCTGTGTGGCGGCTGGCGTTGTCGCTGTTGTTTGATCTAATAGTGGCATAATCAAGCGCCCACGCCCGCTATTTACGTTCGTCCCGTTCATGCTGCTCGTCCACTCAAGCACCTGTTCGCGCACGTCATCAGCATTATAGGACGGGTTTGCCTGCCAGATGAGCGCAGCAGCACCAGCAACAACCGGGGCCGCTGCGGACGTGCCGATGAATTCCGTGCCATCATTCAGGCGGATTTCGCCCGGTGCCACAAGGTCTGGTTTGATTGTACCGTTGGATAGCGGCCCGCGTGAGGAATACGGCGCAATCTCAAAGCCCTGCAATGCACCAACCGTCAGTGAGCCTTCTGCATCAGCAGGTGCGATTATGGAACGCTGCATCTCGCCACCGGGCAAACTTGCAAACTCAACGAACAGCGCGAATTCTACACCACCTGCATCTAGTTTAGGGTTGCTGATCTGAATGCCGATCTCACGATTAAACGGTATGCGCAGATATTCCAACGCTTCGTCACCTGGGAAACCCGCCTGTGGGCGTAGCGATTCTGCGATGATCTGGCCGCTATTGGCATCTAACACGTGTAAATCCAAGTCGATGCTGTTGGCTGGTCGTTCCTCATCACCCGACCAACTGAGCATAATCACGCCATCAGCGGATTGACCGGAAATATCCACACCCAAAGCCTCGATTTGACCAACCGCGCCGCGAAATTCGTGCAGCACGTTCGCGTTCGTATCAGTGTATACGTCCCTGAAGAAACCGCGTGCGAAATTCCCTGCCGCATTAACCCATAGCACTCCAGCATCAGTAGCGCGCTCAACCTGTTGTGACCAGCGGCTACTGCCATCCAGCGGCAAGGCTGGAACGCCGGCGCTATGCACGACGATCTGAACCTGCGCACGGATAAACCAGTCAATGCACAGGATGTACTCGTCCAGGCTTGCATACGCACAGGTAAACAGGTCCGAATCTGGTGCGATGGTGTGTACGATTTCTAATACCTGCGTCCCGTGCCGGATGGGGTTCTGATCATAATCAGCGACATCAGCGCCAAGTGCAATTGAAACATTCGTGTCGAAGGTGCTCTGAAAACCCAACAGGCCACCAAAACCGCGATCCAGCACCCCGACACGAATACCCACGCCCGTTAAGCCGGCATCTTGCCAGTCAATCAAACCGGTACGTAACGCGACGGCTGAGTGAGCAAAAGGTTGCACAAATCCGAGGTTCGGGTTGCTCTGGATTAGAATTGGTTCGAATGGGGTCGGCGTGGCGCCATCCGATTGTGCTGCGGTTTGGCTTGGAGCCAGCATAAGCGTCAGCAGCACGATCAATAGAAAGCTGAACCGAGTTGCTATCATGCTTGGTCGCATGGTATCCACCTTATCTTTTCGAGTTCATCTGTCTGCACAAATACGAATGGACTCCAGGCGATACGTGGTCGGTGTCAACCACGAGGCACCAAAGAAAGCCACCCGTCCCGGTCGCACTTCGTCTATGGCTTGTTCCA
>DAOTTW010000387.1:0-1663 GCA_034437615.1 Anaerolineae bacterium
AAGAGCCAAACACCACAACGGTCACGCGCTCGGCAGGATGGATTTTTTGTACGCTTCGTCAGCTTACCCTACGACGATGCTGCCTCAGATGCTTTCGGGCGCATTCGTGCCCATCTGGAAACAGCCGGTACACCGATTGGCCCATATGACATGCAAATAGCGGCGATTGCAGTGGTGCATAACCTGATCGTCGTCACGCACAATACGAAAGAATTTGGACGTATTCCCTGGCTTACGCTTGAGGATTGGGAGGTATAGCCATGCAAAATGCACCGACACGCACGGTCTTTGATGTCATCACAGATTTTCTGGCGACCGAGCCATCACCACAGGAGATCGTTGACTATCATTTACCGGATACCTTGCAAGCCCGCGCCGATTATCTGGCAGAGCGGAACGGCGAAGGCCGACTAACTTATGACGAAGAGCGCGAACTACACGAGTTTGTCAACGCTGATGATATGTTTTCGCTGCTCAAAACCAAGATGAAATTGAAACTCAAGCATCAGGCAGAGCAGTCTGAATGAGTTTGACTGAGAAGCAAAAACAGCTTGTTCGGGATCGTGCTGGCAACTGTTGTGAATACTGTCGGGTCTCACAGGTCAGTCGTTTGACGCGCTTCCAGATCGACCATATCATTGCTGTTGCACACGGCGGCTCTAATGAGGATGATAATTTGTGTTTGGCATGTTACCCATGCAACGCTTTCAAGGGCACCAATGTTGCCGCGATTGACCCGCAAACGGGTGATGCTGCGAAGCTCTTTAATCCACGTCTGCAAGCATGGGACGCTCATTTTAGCCTGAACAACGATGCGACAATCAGCGGGAAGACCCCTGAAGGACGTACAACCGTTGCTGTGTTGCGAATGAACGATCCGAAACGTGCAACACAGCGCTTTGGTGAAATTTCTACTGGCGACTATCCCTGCAAGAAAGCGTAGCCTATGAACATCCCCGACCAGAACGCCTTTCTCGTGCCGTTTCTGCGCAGTCTCAGCACAGGTGAGGCCAAAACCCGCGCCCAACTCATCGCCGATCTGCTGAAACACTTCGGCCTGCCGCAATCCGCCATGCAGGAGCTGTCGGGCAATCAGCGCACCATCGTCAATCGCATGGCCTGGTGCGATAGCTACTTCGGCAAAGCAGGCTTCATCAGCAAGAGCAAGCATCCGTACGACAGCCTGCTGGATGAATTTCGCATCACGGCGGTGGGTCAGACGCAACTGCGCCAGCACGAAGCACGGATCAGCGTCGGCTATTTGCAATCGTTTTATCGCGGCAAGGTGCTGCGCGGCAGCGGCAGCGATGACAGCGATAGCGAGGCCGAGCTTACGCTGTACGAACTATTCGAGAAGCTGCCGGAGGCGTTTACCGTTATCCACAGCGTCAACTGGATCGCGCACGACACGCGAGACGGCACGGTGGGGGAGGCGGACTTCCTGATCGCGCATCGGGATTACGGCGTGCTGGTGCTGGAAGTCAAAGGCGGCGAGGTGTGGATGGAACGGCGCGGCAATAGCTCCCAATGGTACAGTCGCAGCCGCACCGAGGCTGTGCATAACATCGGTGATCCGTGTAGCCAGGCCGAACGCAATCGCCACAATCTGCACACCTGGCTGAGCCAGTCGCGTCTGACCAGAAAGCACGCCTATGCGATTTTT
>DAOTTW010000388.1:0-6500 GCA_034437615.1 Anaerolineae bacterium
TAAGTTGCACCGAGCTAAATCCCGCAAAGGGAACTGAAACAGCATAATAGCGTGACAAGCTAATGTGACCGTCTTTGTTGCACCGAGCTAAATCCCGCAGAGGGAACTGAAACCCTATATCGCCAGGCTGCCCACCATCGCCGCCTATTGATTGCACTGAGCTAAATCCCGCAGAGGGAACTGAAAAGAGATACGTAGCAGAGGCGAAGCAAGCCGTTTAAAGCCCCTATCTATCTGTGTCTGGAATAGTTCGGGAGAGGGGTTTGGGGTTTACAGGGGTAGGTATTTGGTTTTCCGTTGTTCCTGTGCGGCGGACGCGCCATTGCACGTCCTTACAGACCTGTTGTGAGCCGTAGGGACACCCAACGGGATGTCCGGGGCGGTGCTTGGCCCTCACCCCCTCAATCCCCCTCTCCCGACCTCCGCTACGCGGCTAGGAGAGGGGGAGGCACGCTTCACAGGGGTGGGTATTTGGTTTTCCGTTGTTCCTGTGCGGCGGACGCAGCAAGCCGCGTCCCTACGGACCTGTTGTGAGCCGTAGGGACGCCACGCTATTTTTGCGCGTGGATTTCGATGAAGATGCCGCTGACTTCCAGGCGTTGTGTGTGCGTCAGCGTCAGGCCGGATCGCTGGATCGTCTTGAGCGTCTTGCGGGCGAGGTCCACAGTGGTAAAGGGGCGGGTGACGGTTGTCACCATGCGTTGAAAGCCGCGCACGAACGCCAGATGCGACGCCTGGTTTTCTATCAGATAGAGCATACCGCCGGGGCGCAGCACACGCTCGACCTCAGCCAGTGCGCGGCGTGGATGTGGGATGCTGCTGAAGACGAACGTGCCTATCACCGCATCAAAGGCATGGGCGGCGAAAGGCATCTGTTGCGCATCCGCCAGCAGTAGCGGGCTGGCCTGCTGATTGCGCCTGGCGGCCTGCCGCAGCATCCCCGCCGCGAAGTCAATGCCGACGATAGCGCTTTGCGGCGGGTGATAGGGCAGGTTTTTGCCTGTGCCGACGCCGATTTCCAGCACGCGGCCCGCCCCTAGCTGCCCGAAGAGGCGCTGCCGCCACGCAGCATACAGCGTGCGCTCCCAGAACCATTCTTGCGCGTCGTACAGCCCTGCTTGCCATGAGAAGGCGTTGGCCACTCGTCGCGTTCGCTGTGATGGGTCGTTGTCGTTGTGTGGATTGGCCATAGGATGTAATTTGCCTTCCCCGTAACTGCTTAGCCCTCACCGTCTATGCCCTAAGATCAGCGGCGCAGGTCCTCCACCAGCACGCGCAAGGCCCACAGGATGATCCCCACAAACATGAAGAACGTCCCCAGCAGCAAAAACAGCACGGTCAACAGGCCGGTGCCCACCGCTAGCGTCTGTGAGACGTTGTAGCTATGCACGACCAGCGCCCCGAAGACAACGCCCAGCAGCAAGCACAGCGTGCCCGGTATGGCGAAGAAGAACAGCGGGCGATGCTTGACGACCAGATGCAGCACACCCTCCAGGACGTTCAGGCCGTGCTTGACAAGTGGGCGCTTGGGCTTGTCGTTATAACGAATGATAATCGGCACTTCGACCACCTTCAGCGTGTGGCGACGTGCCAGAAATTGCTGCTCGCTCTCCACCGAGAAGCTGCGCGAACTGAAGTCGAGTTCGCGCAGCGCACGCGGCGAAAACGCCCGATAGCCACTCTGCGAATCCGACACAGAAATGCCCGATAGCACACTAGTCATCAGGTTAAAGCCTAAGTGACCGATCACCCGCGCCGTCGGCACCTGGCTATCATGCTGCAAATAGCGTGAGCCAATCACGATGTCGGCATCCCCGGCCAGCACAGGCGCGGCCACCTGCTCTAGCTGCTCCGGCAAGTGCTGCCAGTCGCCATCCAGCGTCACGACGGCATCGGGCGCGTGCTCACGGGCGGCCCTGAAGGCGGTATTGAGCGCGACGCCCTTGCCCATGTTCGTCTCGTGCACGCAGACCTGTGCGCCGGCGGCTGCGGCCAGTTGGCGCGTGCCATCGGCTGAGCCATCATCCACGACGATGACCGTATCGACGTACTGGCGCGTTTTCAGCACGACGCTACCGATGAAGCGTTCTTCGTTATGTGCGGGGATGACGACGACAATTTTGGGCATGGGTTTTTAGCATTTCAGCGGGTCAGCGCGTCGGCCCACAAAAACTACTCTGTGATGATGGCGGTGCCTGCGGCGGTGACCATCAACATGCCGCCGTTCTGCCCCAGCGTTTCGTAATCCAGGTCCACGCCGATAATGGCGTTCGCGCCCAGCGCTTCAGCGGCCTGGCTCATCTCGTCCATTGCGATTTGCTTGGCTTTGCGCAGTTCGGACTCATAGGCTGCGGAGCGCCCGCCGACGACATCGCGGATGCCTGCGAAGAAATCCTTGAAGATGTTCGCGCCCATAATGGCCTCGCCGCTGACGATGCCGAGATACTGCTTGATCTTACGACCCTCTAGCGTGTTGGTCGTGGTGACGATCATGCGCGGTTCGCCCTGATATTGCATGGTTTTGCCTCCTGTGGATGTGATTATCGTGTGCACAGTACGCAGGATTATAGCGCCGGGTTGTGGGGATGGTAGGGTTGTGTGTGCGTGGGTGCTTGTGCTTAATCCTTCCTGTTTGCCCATCACACTATCTCAGGGCTAGTACCACGTTTTCTTGTGGTGCTGCGTGCATTACAATAGCGGTCATAAACGACAGCAGCAAACACACATACGCAAGTACACGAGTACACAAGTACACGAGTACGCAAGTACGCAAGTACACAAGTACGCAAGTACACAAGAGCATAAAGGAAATGTAACCACCTATGACACGCAAAAGCCCACGCCCCGGCTCCGCAGAAGGTAACCCATTCGCGCTGCTAGCCGGGACCTTGCTGACCCTGTTCGGCTGTGGCCTCTTCTTTATCGCCACTGATTTCTTCGAGTATGCGCCCCAATTCGGGCAGCCACCCGCCACAGCACGCCCGACTGTCGTGCCAAGCAAACTGTTTTCCGATCCGGTGAACAGCGCCGACTGCGCCGCCGATACAGACGCGAACCCGCTTGTGGCCGTCAATCTGATCTTCGCGCTGGACCCGCAGCAGGATTACATGACGCCCGCAATCGACCGCTTCAACAGCGCCTATGCACAGGGTATCGACCCGCTGACGGGCGACGAACTGACCGACGACGCCATGCGCATCTGCGTTACGGGGCGGCTTGGTTCATCCAGCGCCACCACCGAAGCGCTAGCCCGCACGCAGTTACTCGGTAACCCCAACAATCTGAATGTGCTGCCGACGATGTTCGCGCCTTCCGCAAGTACGTGGCTGACGCTGGCCAACTTTCTCGGCGGCGTAGAGATTTTCGCGCAGGACGCTATTCAGCCCGTCGCGCTGACGCCGCTTGTAATCGCCATGTGGGAAAGCCGCCTACAAGCCATCGAAGCCACGACCAACAGCAGCGCTGTAGGCTGGGCGGATGTGCTGGACGTGTTCAACAGCGCAGACGGCTGGGCCGATTACGGCATCCCGGATGGTCGGCGGGCGGTCTATTACGGCTACACGGACCCGCGCAGCAGTTCAAGCGGGCTATCGGCGCTCATCAGCGAATTCTATGCGGCGGCGCGTGCGGCGGGGGAACTGGACGCAGGCCAACGCACACTGACGCTGGAGATGGTCAACAACAGCGACGTGCGGGCCGGTGTGCGTGAGATCGAAACGCTCGTGCGCCACTATGCGCCGCGCACCGACACCTATCTGGATTACATCGCGCAAGGGCCGGCGTATCTGGATATGGTCGCGCTGGAAGAGATCGACCTGCTGTACCTGAACGGCGCGTTCGCTGACGAGGGCTTCGCATCACCGTATACGCCGCCGGAGCCTCTCGTCGCCCTATATCCACAAGAAGGCACCATCTGGCATGAGCGCCCCGTCGCTATCTTAGGCACGGACTGGGTAACGGACGAACAGCGCGAGGCGTCGCGGGTCTTTCAGCAGTATTTGCTGACGCCGCAGATACAGGAGACCGTCGCGCAGCGCGGCTTCCGGCCTGCGAACGCGGCGGTTGCTGTGGCCTATCCGCTGGTGCCCGAATTTGGCGTACAACCCACAGTCAACGCGCCCATGCTGGAGATACCCGATCTCGAAGCGCTGGTCGCCATCCAACAAAGCTGGCCGCTGGTGAAAAAGCAGGCCGATGTGTATTTGCTGTTTGACGTGAGCAGCAGCATGAACGACAACGACAAGTTAGCGCAAGCACAGGCCGCCGCTGCTGCCTTCGTGGAGGAGATGGACGCGGATAATCGCGTCGGGCTGGTGACGTTTGCGGGCGAGGTCGAGGTGGTCGCGCCGCTGGGCCTGCTGGGAAGCAACCAGGCCGACCTCATCAGCGCGATTAACGGCCTACGTGCTAATGGCGACACAGAACTGTATATCGCTGTGCGCGAGACCGTGCAGCGCTTGCAGGCTAGCGACCCCGACAGAATCCGTGCTGTGGTGTTGCTGAGCAGTGGCGAGGACACGGGCGAGCAGGGTTTTTCGATCAACGACGCGCTGCAAGCCATCCGCGAGACGCAGGATTCACAGAATCCGGTGATCGTGGTGCCGCTAGCGTATGGAGATAACGCCGACATCAGCGCCCTGGGCGACATCGCCCGCACCAGCGCCACCCGCGTACAATCCAGCGCTCCGGGCGACATTGACGACGTGCTGGACGCCATCCGGCAGTATTTCTAACGGGTAGCGGGCAAGGGGTCTGGTACAGACAGACACAGAGACAACGGAGCACAATGCACATGACAGAACGACGCTTATATTTAGTCCGGCATGGCCAGCGCATCGACACCGTAGACAAGAACTGGCACACACCCGGCACCGACCCGCACGACCCCTATCTATCCGACCGGGGGCACTGGCAAGCGGCACGGCTGGCCGAACGGCTGCGGGATGAACCGATTGACGTGATGCTGGCATCACCCTACACGCGCACCCTACAAACGGCGCAGCACATCGCCAGCGCGCTGGATTTGCCCTTCTTCATCGAGGCTGGCGTGGGCGAATGGCAGGCGAAAAACCTGATGCAGCAGCCGCCGGAGCTTGGCGACCTGGCCGAGCGGGCAGCACACTACAGCTACGCCAACCTGACGCACGCAGCGCTGCATCAGCCCACATACCCGGAGAGCAAGCAGGATGTCGAGATGCGCTATGCACAGACAATCCGCGATCTGCTGGCGCTCTACCCCGGCAATCTGCTGCTTGTGGCGCATGGCAAGCTGGTTACAGCCGGTGCAGCAGCCCTGAGCGGGCAAGCAGAGTATAAGATGCGCTATGGGGTGGCTGGCCTGACGTTGCTCACGCGGCCCACAGACGCCGCCGAGGACGCGAAATGGCACCTGGCGATCAACGGCGATACGCAACACCTGGAGGGGCAACACGCAACGCTGGTGTAACCCGCAGCAGATGGGCGGACGCCATGAATGGCGTCCCTACAAAGAACACGGTTGTAGGGACGCGCCGAGGCGCGTCCGAAACCCAACAATACGTTTCAAGCGAATTCGATACACAACCGAACGGATTAGGCCGTTTTATGCTACAATCGTCTGGACGAGCATAAGTTTTAAAGGACTTACTGTTGAAAACTGCACAAACGAAACGTTTACGGATTATGGCGTTCGCTGCTGCCGCATTGCTGGCCATTATGGTGATCGGCTGGCAGGGGTCGTCCCGTGTCGATCAGGATGCCTTGCAAGATAACGACCTGCCCTTCGGCTCCCAACTGACGCTAGAGGGGCACTTCGGCTATGTCTATGGCGACCTGTCTACACTTGCCGGTGATGGCGAAAGCCTGCCGCTGTTCGTCAGCGATACGGGCGAGATTTACGAATTAATGGATGTCGATTGGGCGGTGGTGCGTGGCCATACGGAGGTCGATTATCGCATCACGGGCACCCTGCTAGACGCGGACCCGCTGCGCGAGGACGACCTGCCCTTGCTGGCGCTGGATAGCATGACGCCGCTCGAAGCGCTGGACGCCAGGCCCACCGCCGTCACGGGCAATGTGAAATGGGTCAACATCGCTTGCCGCTTTGGGGATATGGACGCTGTGACGCCGCGTGAGATGGATTACTTCCAGGGCTTCATGGGCGATGAACAGCCCGGCATGGATCACTATTGGCGTCAGACCAGCGCGGAGCGCGTGAACATCGACGGCTCTGCGTCCTATGGCTGGTATGACCTGCCCAAGAGCAAGGCGGATTACGAGAAGGCCGCCCGCCTGAATATCGGCCTGGCGCTGCAAGCGCTGATGAACGATTGCGTGAAGCTGGCGCAACAGCAGGATAACGTGGACTTCACGCAGTTTGGCGGCATCAACATGATGCTGAATGACCGCTTCGGCTGCTGTGCCTGGGGTGGCCGGATGCCGCTACGCATCGGTGAGGAAACCGTCAGCTACCGCACGACCTGGCTGCCGCCCTGGGCCTACAACGACCTGCATGTGATCGC
>DAOTTW010000389.1:0-15165 GCA_034437615.1 Anaerolineae bacterium
GGTCAGTGCCCTGTCCCTACAGGGTCGCAATCATTCACAACAGGTCTGTAGGGACGCGCCACTGGTGCGTCCGCCACACAGGAACAACGAAAAACCAAATACCTACCCCTGTAAAGGGGTTTGGGGTGAGGGCTAAGTAGTCACGTATTTGCGCCAACGTGTACTAGGCTCTTGCGCCACGTAAACGTTGTGCTATGTCCATCAATAAGCGCGTCGGAGCCATCAGCGCGTACAATAACGCAGCCCGTGCACCGCCGTAATGCTTGCGGCAAAACACCAGCAGATCGTCAAAGTAGATGTGCGAGGCCAAGCGCTGCACCTGTTTCACGCTGGCATGTTCTTCATGCGACACCAGCGCATCCGGCACCAAGCGCACGTCATAGCCCAATGCGCGTATACGTGGGCACATATCATCCTCGACAAAGTACAGCCTGTAATCCGTGCTGAAGGTGCCGACGGCGTTCAATAGCTGACGTGGTGCCATAATACACGACCCCGGCAGCACTTCGACGGATTTTTCGCTATCGCGTTGCCAGTCGGCATACCACATCTGCGCCCTGCGGCGGTTGCGCCAGCCCACGAAAAGCGCCCCCAGAAACGTATAGCCCAGCAGCAGATCAATATAGCGTGGCTGTCGTGAGCACGTGCGCTGCAAGCGGCCATCGGGAAAGGTCATGCGGCAGCTTATCGCGCCGACCTGCTCATGCTCCCGCAGATAGGCCAGCATCGTTTGCAACATGGCAGGCTGCACGATGGTATCGGGGTTCAGCAGCAGCACATAATCGCTGCTGGCCTGCTGCACACCCAGGTTATTGCCACCCGAAAACCAGGTGTTGTGCCCCGGCTCTATCAAGCGGATGTTCGCGCCGGGTGCTTGTGTGGCTATCTCGTGGATCATTTGTGTGCTGCCATCGGCAGAGCCGTTGTCAATCACCAGCGTCTCAAGCGCCAACGTACCGCGTTCGCGCTCAATGGATTCCAGACAGAGGCGCAACGGTGCACAGGTGTTGTAGTTCACGATGACAATAGATAGATCAGGCATTTTTATGCTAACATGTTGATCGTTGATCGCCCGTGCATGATAGCATACCCACAAAGGCCGCGCATGACACAACTTATTCTCGCATCCAGTTCACCGCGTCGGCAGCAATTGCTGACCTCTATTGGTGTAGCATACCGCGTCGTGAAGCCCAATATCAACGAAAGCCCGCGACCCAACGAAAAACCCATGAATTACGTGCGGCGGCTATCACTGGAAAAAGCTGGGGCGGCGGCAGTTTACGTGGATGGCGACGAGGCTGTACTGGCAGCCGATACCGTCGTAATTTTGTCAGCGGATACCATCGGCGTGACATCTGAGGGCGAGATTTTGGGCAAGCCAGCCGATGCGGACGAAGCGCGTGTCATGCTGCAACGTCTGCGTGGGCGTCCGCACCAGGTTTCGACAGCGTTCACCCTGTTGCGGCGGCAAAAATTGCCCATTACACAGATCGTCACGACGACAGTTTACATGCGGCCCTACACGGACGCCGAAATTGATAGCTACATCGCCACCGGCGACCCCTTCGACAAAGCAGGCAGCTATGCGATTCAGCATGAGGGCTTTCACCCGGTTGAGCGCATCGACGGCAGCTATAGCAATGTCGTCGGCCTGCCACTAGATGAGGTGAAGGCAGCGCTGTTGCAAGTCGGCTTGATGTGATGGGGGTGGTTGACTCTGCTCCGTACGGTAAGGACACCTCAACCGCTGCCTTGTGGGGACGCGCTTCTGCGCATCCGGCGGACACCCTGTGTCCCTACAAATAGGTGTTTTGCGGCCAAACACTAGATCAACGGCACCAGTTTTCTACGTGCCTTCTGTGTCGCTGTCATCTGCAAGGTCATTGACGGGCTTCACGCGGATGAGTTCGGCCAGGTTATGCCCAATAATGCGGTATTCGTCGTCCAGCTTAAGCTGCATGGGGCCGTTAAACGGGGCCTTGTGCAGCACCTCGAAGTGTGCCCCCGGCAATAACCCCAACGCCTTAATGTAATTTAGGCGGTCGGCCTCGCGGGTACGCATCCGCGTGACGATCACCTCCTGCGCATCGTCCACATCAGAAAGCAGCATGTCGTCCAGGTGCTCGATGTCGCCTTCGGCGCTAGGAATGGGTTCACCGTGCGGGCTATAGCGCGGTTGGCCTATAAGTTCGGCCATGCGCTGTACGAAAATATCGCTGGCGGTGCTGCTGATGCGGCTGGCCTCCTCGTAGACGTTGCCCCAATCCCACTGCATGAAATGCACAAGGAACGCCTCGGTAATGCGCTGGCTGCGCAATTGCTTGAGCGCTTCGGCCTGGCCCCCTGCCGTCAACCGGATGCCCTGATAGGGTTCGTGTTCGATCAAGTCAAGGTCTTTCATGCGATTCACCATACGGTTGACCGCCGGGGCGCTCACCGCCAATAAATCCGCCAGAGTGGACGTGCTGACGTAGTTGCTATTCGGTTGCATATCCGCCAGCCGATAAACCTCGGCCAGATACGCACGCATCTTCGGGCTGAGGTCATCGGCTTTGGGGCTTGGGGATTGCTTGTCTGGCATAGTGTGTGGCCCTACCAACCGTGTTGTAGGCGCGTTGCACCGCGCTCCGGCAATCCATAGGCTCGCATCCGGCGTTGTACATCAGGGATGTTATAAGGGATGCGGCGATGCTCAAACACGCCGGTCTCCAGGTTCAGAATGCCATAGGCGGCGTCCGGGTTCTGGTCACGCGGTTGACCCACACTGCCGGGGTTGATGATCTGACGCTGGCCGTTCATATCGTGGGGCTGGCCGTAACGCGGCTCACGGGCGCGGGTGTCGCCATTTCCGTTGGCCAATTCGTAGATCACGGGTTGGTGCGTGTGACCCACAAAGCAATATGGCGTCTCGAAATGCGGGAAGTTCAGCGCGGCCACCAGCGGCTCCAAGATATATTCCCATACGGGTTCACGCGGGCTGGCGTGCACCAGCGTGTATTGCCCGATCACAAACGTCACAGGCAGGGCCTCTAAATAGGCGATATTTTCAGGTTTGAGGGTTTCCTGCGTCCATTCGACAGCGCGGCGAGCGTCGGGGTTGAAGGTGCGGATGTCCAACCGACCCAGCGCCGCCCAGTCGTGGTTACCTGCTAAGCACAGGTGCGGCATGGTGTTCAGCAGTTCAACGCATTCGTTAGGGTCCGGCCCATAGCCGACTACATCGCCCAGGCACCACACATAATCCCATTGGCCTTCGGCATCCGCCAGCACCGTCTGGAAGGCCGTCAGGTTGGCGTGTATGTCACTGATAATCAGAATTCGCATTGCACAATCCGGTATGAATTCATGGCCTGTATAATGCTTCAGATGATACCACCATTTATCCCGGCAAGCGATGAAGATTACACGTAGGAGTATGGCATGTGGTTCTTGGCGGACCTATCTCATTGGCGGGCACAGTTGATCGTCGGCGTCTTTTTAATAATGCTATGTGCTGTGGGGTGCAATGTGCTGGATGCCTTGCCCGCGCAAAGCGCACGGGTGCCACTGAGCGATGCAAGCGGCGTGATGCAGGGCATCTGCTTTGAGGCGGCGCTAGCGCTCTCGGATGAGGTGTTCACCGTGCGTAACACGTTGGATTTGATCCGACTATATGATCGCATCGACCAGATGCAGCTCTGCCGCCGGCCAATGCAGCGCGAAACCTTTGATTTTGGCGCTGGGCGTGCGCTTGTCGGCGTGTGGAGCGCGGGCGTGGGCTGTACGGCGCGTCATGATGTATTGTCAGCGGCGCGGGATGTGCAGGCGATGCTGATTGATGTGCAGTTGCGCTTTGTGACGGAGGGCGCTTGTAATTATGAGCTTGTGAGGCCGTATTGGGTGGCGGTGCCGGATGCTGCGGGGTTTACGATTGAGGTTAGCGTAGAATAGATCACGGCTGATGCAGGGGCGGGACAATGTCCCCGCCCGTGATTAATGTTGCTATGCCTCGGCTTCTGTTTCAGCTTCGGCGGCTCCGGCCTCTGTTTCGGCTTCATCTGTATTTATATCTTCGTTTCCATCTTCATTTCCATCTTCGTTTTCATCTGTATTTATATCTTTATCTTTTGTTGCAGATGGCACGTCCTCGTCATCCGGGAAGCTAGACCCTTCCTGGTTGATGCGGGCTTCTTCACGGCGACGGTGCAGCCATTCCTGTTGCTCATCCAGGCTGACATCGTCTATGCTCAGTTCAATGTGGCCACGATCCGAGTCGATGCCCACGATACGCACCAGCACCGGGTCGCCCTCGCGGAACATATCACGCGGCGTAGACGCGCCCAGCGATGACATGCGGCTGGTGTGTACCAGGCCCTGTGCGCCACCCGGCGCAGCGACGAATACACCGAAATCCACCACATTGGTAACGATCCCTTCCATCAGGTCGCCACTGTTGTAGTTGTCGGTAAACGTCTGCCAGGGGTCCGGCAGTACGGCCTTACGGTTCAGAGCGATGCGTTCGCGTTCGCGGTCGATGCTATCAATGCGCACGTCTACTTCATCACCGACTGTCAGCACATCGCTGGGGTGATTGACGTGGCGGTGGTCGATATTTGAAATGTGGATCATGCCATCAACGCCGCCGATGTCCACAAATGCGCCGAAGTCCGTCAGATTGACGACCTTGCCTGTAAGCACCTGACCGACGCTCAGTTCATCCAGGCGTTCGCTACGCGCTGCACGGCGGGCCGCACGCTCGGATAGGATCAAGCGATTGCGCTTGGTTTCCACCTGAATGACCTTCAGTTGTAGCTTGCGCCCGATCAAATCGTACTTGATCTCTCGCAGGCGGCCCTGATTCGTGGCCGGGGGCACGCTCTCGATGTGTGAATTGGGCACGAAACCCGTCAGGCGGCCAAAGCGCACCAGCATACCGCCCTTGTTCGCGTCGATGACGGCGGCTTCTGTCGTCGCGTCTTCCTCCATCATCTGCTGTGCGCGCCGCCAATCTTCTAGCTCCAGCGCCTTGTTAATCGACACGACCAGATCGCCATCTTCGTTGTAGGGCTGCAACACAAACGTATCGACCTCTTGCCCTTCTGCCAGGCCGTTTAGCACGTCTTCTGGCAGGCGCGTAATATCCTTGCGCGTGACGACGGCATCGCGCTTGAGGCCGACATCGAGAATAATTTCATCGTGGCGCTTCTCTAGGATGATCCCTTGTAGAATATCTCCACGCTCCGGCTCTTTATAGATGTAACCGTCGAGCATGGCTTCAAATGACTGATCGCTACCGTTACCAGCACTGCTACCATTACCGTTGCCCGTTTGTTGTGCACGGGGTTCTGCTCCGAGTACCATTTCCACCTCAATATCTGTCGATTCACTAGGTCGGCACCGAATCGCCCCGCCGACTCTTGGGGTTGTTAATCTCTTAAACATCTTAAAAAACAAACGTAAAGAAAGCATTACGCCTGTTTCATCTTGACCGAACGCTCTGTAGGCACCTTGTTAGAATGTTACCTACTTCGCTCATCTTGGATAGCATTCTTCAGTGGGTGCAGCTTTAGGGGATGTATTGCACTGTATGAGCGTTGGGGTGTAGGAATTATGTCCTAGTGCACTTACATCCTACATGCTATCACGATAAGCAGTACACAGGCAATAAGTCATGGTGGGTTCTAATGGGGTTTCTATGTGCAATTTAACCAAAGTCAAGCCGTCTGAACGTGCCAATAGGGTTCACGAATGACCGCATCTTGTGTAAAGGCAGCACGCACGTCAACAGCCAGATGCGCCGCGTCCCCCCAGAACGTGCTAAGCTGCGTTTTGTAGGCTTGCATGGCGCTGATTTTGGCCTGTAGGTCGGCTTCGCTGAGGCTAACGGGGTCCGCTTGCAGCAGGGTTGCGTCATAGTAGGCCAGCGCGTTCTGCACAGCCTGTAAATCGGCGCTGTAGGGGTAATCTGCGTATAGCATCAGGTCTAACTCTGGCGTTTCACGTTTCAGGCTCAGCGCCCAATCGCGCACAAGCTGATGATCGACATGATTGCCCACCCCTAGCGGCGCATATAGCCTGCTCAAGCCATCGAAGGCCAGCCCCAAGCCCCGCAAGCGCAGCAGCGCATCATCGTCAATGTGCACATGCCCGAAAATGCTCGCAGTAGTAGGGTATAGCGGCATGGTGCCCGACGTGCGGTAAATACAATCCGGCAATTCGTTGTAGAGCGTGCGTGCCCCTAGCAGCGTGGCCGCCTGTTGATCTTCTGCGCGGCGTGTCTGCACCGGGTCTGCGCCTGCTTGCCAGCGCTGATGTACATCGCGCACAATCGGCGTATCCGGCGCGGGGTCCACTGGCGACCCGGCCATCAGCGTGAAGATAATGACCTGCTGGCCCTGCTGCGTCAGTTGGTGGATGGTGCCGCCACAGGAGTAAATCGCGTCGTCATAATGGGGCGAGAGAAATAAGTGGGTCATGGCGTTTGATCGCGTAGATAATAGATCAACGAAAACGAACCTGGATCATTGTAGGGGCTTAGCGTGCTAAGCCCTGGGTTTAGCACGCCAAACCCTTACACGTTTTGATTTCTCCATAAGTTAATTCATCTCATGAATAATAAATTGATGACACCCATATGGGCGGTCAGGTCTTGGGTTAGCTGCTGGATAGCTGCGTCGTCGTGCGTTAATTCGCGCAAGCTGGCATCGCGTTCAATCGCGTATACCTGCTGAAAGCCCATGCGCAACACCTCCGGGATGACGTGTAGTGGGTCATGCTCGAAGGCTTGCAGGCCCATCGGGTTGTATTCCATCACCAGCGCCACATCCGGTGATTGCTGAATGGTGCGCGTCAGGCCGCGCAGTGCGCCGAGTTCTGCGCCTTCGATGTCCATTTTAATCAGGTCTACGCGCTCAACGCCTAATTCGGCCAAACACGCATCTACTGGGGCTGTACGCACAGTGAACGTCTGCGGCTGAAAATCCGCGCTGAGGCGTGGCGCGATGTCATGTGCTGAGACCTGTGAGCGCTGTGTATCACGCAGAGATTCATCGTAATGTAGCGATCCACTGGCCGACATCATCAGGTAATCGTACAGTTCAGCGCTGCCTGCTTGTTCTGCGGCGGCGACGGGCACAATCTGCACATTGCCGAAGCGTTCGGTGTTGCGCATCAGGTAAGCGCGGTTGCGCGGGTGTGGCTCGAAGGCGATCACGCGCCCATCAGAGCCAGCCAATTTTGCACACAGGCAAGCGTAATAACCGACATGTGCGCCAATATCCAGCACGGTCATGCCAGGGCGCATCAGGCGCTTGATATGTGCCGTCGTCTCGTGTTCGTGGCGCTGCGTCAGCAATTCAAAGCGGAACCACAGCGGGTCATCGGGCATGGTGCGAAAACCGCGCAGCGCTTCCAGCGGCGGCAAGGCAATGCGGGTGCTCAGCCAGTGCAGCCCCTCATGCAATGGGCGCACGCGCTTGATGGTCTTGCGGTAGATATGCAAGCTACTATGAAAGACATGCGATAAGAGACGCGAATGAAGCCGCTGACCTGCCGACACGCGATGACTCCTGATTTGAACGATACGATTGCAAGCCTAGCTCACAGCGCCACCTGAATCAAGCCTATGCGCGTAAATCGTCAGCGCTGATCTTGCCATCCAGCAGGACGGACTCATCAATGTACAGCGCGTGCCATAAGTGAAACACGAACAGCGTCCACAGGGGCTTGAGCCGATACTTGTGCTCTGTGATATGCTCATGCACGATGCGTTGCACGGCCCCCACATCGAACACGCCCACCTGCGCGACGTACTCCGGCGCTAACACGCGCTGCACCAATGGCCGTAAGACCGTGCGCAGCCAATCGGACATGGGCGGCGTGAAGCCCCACTTAGGCCGCTGCAAGATGCTTTCCGGCACGAGATCGGCGATAGCATCTTTGTACACACGCTTGAAATCACCCTGACGCAGCTTGGCCGTCAAGGGCAACGACAGCGCCCACTCTGCCAGATGATGATCTTCTAGCGGTGCACGCGCTTCGATGCTCATCAGCATGGCCATTTTATCGACGCGCATATTGCTATCTTCCGGCAGCCATAGGTTCAGGCTGGCGTAGCTGATGCGCTCTGCAAAATGCTGCACGTCGGGATGCTGTAAATAAGGCAATAATTCACGGTTGAGTGCGCTTTCGATGGCCTGCACATCCTGCTGATTTTCAGGCCGTAGCGCGTCGGCTGCTTCGATGCTGAGTATACGCATCCATTCCAGATAGCGGCGCACCGGGTCTGTATTACGGGCTTTACGGGCTAATTCACGGGTGCGCTGGACGCGTGCCATCAGTGGCGTCAGCAGGGTATTACGCAGCAGCCCCGGCAACGCCAGATAACGCGCCAACACCCGATCTGCTCGGTAATGGTTGTAGCCCAAAAATAGCTCGTCGCCTGCGTCACCGGTCAGCAGCACTGGGACGCCATGCTGACGGGCTAGCGCCGCCACATACGCCGTTTGCACGATGGCATACTGCGCGAGTGGCTCATCCATCTGATAAATCAGATGGGGCAGCACATCAGCCAGTTGCTTTTCGGGGATGGTGATGCTGTGGTGCTGCGTTCCGAGTGCGTCGGCGGCGATCTGCGCGTAATGTGCATCCACATTGAACTTCGCATCGCCGTGCCCGCCGCGCTCAAAATCAAAGCCGACTGTGAACGTATGCAGCGGCTGATCCAGTTCACGCTGCATCAGCGCAACCACACTGGTCGAATCCACGCCGCCACTGAGGAAGGCCCCCACAGGCACGTCGCTAATCATGCGCGACCTGACGGCATCCTCTACGGCGCGGCGTGTGGTCGTGACGCTGGCCGCGTAATCATCATCGGAGATGCTTGCAGGGGTGCGCATGGGCGCAAGATAATAGCGCTCACGGTCAATCTGCCCGACGGTGTTCACACGCAGCAATTCACCCGGCCCTAGCTTGTGGATGCCTGCAAACAGCGTGTGCGGTGGCGGTGTATAGCCCAAAGTAAGGTATAACGGCACATGCTCACGCGCTAGCCGGGGATGAACGCCAGGATGCCGCAACAAGGCTTTGACCTCGGACGCAAAGACGAATTCACCGCCTGTAAGCTGTGCATAATACAGCGGCTTCTCGCCCAGCCGATCCCGTGCCAGCAGCAAGCGCCGCCGTGCCACATCATAGATGCAGAAGGCGAACATACCGCGCAAATACGGCAATAGCCCCTCGCCCCACTCTTCATAGGCATGAACCAGCACCTCGGTATCAGTCGCCGTGCTGAACACGTGGCCCTGAGCCTGTAATTGTTGACGCAAGGCGCGATGATTGTAAATTTCGCCGTTAAAGACAACGCCAACCTGTTTATCTTCGTTGAATAGCGGCCCAGCAGGTGCGGCCAGGTCGATGATCGCCAGCCTGCCAGCGCCCATCGCAAGCGGCCCTTCTGCATGAATCCCATAGCCATCCGGCCCACGATGCGCCAGTGCCGTTGCCATCTGCTGCATGAGGTCGGTGCTGGCTTGTTGGCCGGGGATGTATTGGCCGAAAATCCCGCACATAAGCCTATACCTCGCTGATTTCGCCCGTATGTAGCACGCTGATGAGCCGCTCTAGCAGTTGCGCCATACTATGCTGCGCGATCACACGATCCCGTAGATACAAGCCGACCTGTGTGCGCTTTACCGGGTCCAGCATGAGCACATCTTGCAGGCGTGCCACCAGCGCATCAAGCGCGTCCGGTGCAGGGATGTGCAGCAGGTTGTTGTAGGCATCCGTGACGCTCTCAAAGGCCGGGGTGCTGACAATCGTAGGCACACCCGCTGACATGGCTTCCAGCGGCGCTTTATCGAAGAGGCCCACAGGCGCAAGGTTGACCGCGACGGCTGCCCCACGCAACCACTCGCGGATTTGTACTGGCGTTTGGGGGCCTGCGAAGATAATTTGCTGTTGCTGGCCGCTCTGCGCCACCTGCTGCACCAATTGCTGCTTGTAGGCGTCGTCGTAGCCATCGGGCACGTCACCAATCAGCACAAATTCAGCCTGTGGGATGCGCTGCGCCGCTTGAATCAGGATGTGTTGATGCTTAATCGGCGTCAGGCGTGCCACATACACCACACGCAGACGCTCGCCAATCTGATAATCCTGCGGCGCGTATAAATCCGTGTCGATGCCATGCCCCAATGCGCGCACTTTGGGCGATTTTATCGGGAAGCTGCTCTCAACGGCTGTCACGACACGGCGCGATGCACGCAGGGCAAGCGCTAGCTGACGTGTGCGCTGACGGTGCGTATACCAGAGCGTCGTCGGCACATGCGCCAGCGAGAGCAGCGGCCCACCCATCGCAGCAAATAGCGGCATCATGTGGGCAAAGCAGGCCGCGTAACTGCGTTGCGATAGCAGGCGCGTCAGGATGCGATAGAAATTGACAGCGCGGCGCACTTCGCTCAACCCAAGCTCACGCCCGACACTGTGCACCGTCACGTTATCGGCAAGGGCAAGGCGTCCGGCGTGCATGGTCAGCACATCCACCACCTGATAGCGTGAGGCCAGCGCGTTTATCCAACCTGTCGTGAAGCCCAAAATGGGGTCGGCGGCGTCGGTGCGCAGGTTAAACAGCAGCAATTTGCCATCAGTCATCATTTGCAGCAATCTCATGGTACGCTAGCGCGTATTGCCGGATCATCGCGTCAGCCTCGAAGCGCTGCACAGCATCCCGGCCTGCCTTGCCCATGCGCACACGCAACGCCTCATCATCGAGCAACGTGCGGATTTTTGCGGCCAGTTCGTCAGCATCCCATTGAAATAAATAGCCGTTATCACCATCGCGCAGCACATCCGGCATCACGCCCACCGGCGTTGAAATCACAGGCACAGCGCAAGCCATCGCCTCTATCGTAACGCGGGGGTTGCCCTCAACGGTTGAGGCGCAGACCAGCATTTTCGCCCGCCGATACAGTTGGGCCATGTCCTGCGCGGTATCCGCACGCGGCAAAAATTGCACGTTTTGCGTCAGGCCATGCGCCTGCATAAATTGCTCGATTTGTGCGCGTAACGGTCCAGCGCCGCGAATGGCTAGTTTGACCTGCGGGTGCGTCTGCTGCACCTGTTGCACGGCTTGCAGCAGCGTCAGCACGCCTTTATTCGCCGCCAGCCGCCCTACGAATAGCACATCATAGCAAATGTGGCTGTCTGCTGGCCGGAACACACTTAAATCCAGATACAACGATGGCAACACGCGGATTTTCTCATCGGGGATGCCCAGCCGACGCAGCAAATCCGGCACTTCGCGCTGATTGACCACCCGTATCGCCGCAGCACGCCGCCCCACAAACGGCAGATAGCGCATGGCCGCCGCGCGCCAGGCTTTTTCACGCCAGGTGACCGCCTGCGGGTAGCCTTCGACGTGGTGGATCTCGCTGACCAGAGGTAAAGCGAGATTGCGATCATGCAGCAGCCAGCACGCGCCGATGCCGTTATAGAAGAAGCCAAAGTCATGGCTAACGACCAGCCCGTAACCGCGTTCAGCCAGCAAGCGTCCCCCTTGCTGCCGGATGAACAGGGGTTGTAGCGCACGGTGCCAGGGCGACGGATGCACGCAGACGTTATCGTGCAGGGTGCGTGCTTGTGCGCTGTCCCCACGTGGCGTCAGGATGTCAACCCGTGCCCAATAGGGTGCAAAGCGCCGCAGCATCTCATAAAACGCGCCCTGTTGACCTTGCGCGATGCTGCTATCCCCGCTGAGCATCAGCAAGTTATGTTTGTAGTGTGTACTTGCCACAATGTGTCCCTACGTCTATAGTGTAGCGCGATAGATAGATACTAACACAAGATCATTCGCAATAAACCCTGATAGAGATGCTATGTATCGTCGGTTTACAGATCGGATTTTGGGCGGCGTATGCGGTGGGCTAGGGCGTGCGACGCGACTATCCCCCTGGTTATGGCGCGTGTTGTTCGTGCTGCTGACGCTGTTCACAGGTGGCGCTGGTGCGCTGGTGTATCTGGCGTGCTGGTGGGTGCTGCCGCAGGATTCCCTGGTCGAAGCGCGTGGCGGCGGCTCCGTCGGTGGCCTGCTGGCGATTTTATCCGCGATTGTGCTGCTTGGTGGCTATTTTGCACGCGATACGCTCAGCACGCTGGCCCCCAACAACGCGGATATTTACCTGCCGTTGGCTTTTGTGTGGCTGGCGCTGATCTTCCTGGGCAAGCAGCTTTTCGCGGGGCGTGGCGCACAGCGCAACATGCCCTGGGGCCTGGTGGCGCTGACCGGGGCGCTGGCGCTGCTGCTTGGTGTGGCGGGTGCGCTGCCCACAGGCATTTATGATCTGATTCTGCGCAGTTGGCCAGCGGTGTTGCTATTCGGCGGTTTGCTGCTGCTGCTGCGGGGGCGCGTACCGTTAGGGGGCACGCTGGCGATTATCGCCTGTGGGGGGCTGGTGGCTGGTCTGGCGACGTTCGCCTACATATCCCGCATCGACACCGAACGCAGCGACTATCGCTACGAATACGACGAGACCATCCCAGCAGATACACTGCTGCTACAGGTCAACATCGAAACGCTGGCGACAGACATCACCGTGATTAGCAGCCCACCTGACACAAACCGCGTGCAGGCGGTTTTCACGGGCAGCAGCGCCAGCACCATCCCCGAACCGGACACACTGACACCAGCCGCCAGCGGCATCGCCACGCTGAGCATCCGCGAAGTGCGCAGCGATCCATTTCCGGCGTTGGATCAGGTTGGACGCGGGACTTTGCGTTTGGAATTGCCGCAGAAGGTCGCGCTGGCGGTGTCGTTTTCCGGCGCAGATGGCAACGCTTCGTTTGATATGGACGATATGCAGCTAGAGCGCCTGAATTTGACGTTGCAGGCGGGTGATGCGTTGGTGACGCTGCCAGCCTATCAGCCGCTATCGCCAAGTGTGATCGAAAATCCGGGCCGTTTGCAGGTGCTCGATGGGGATTTGCGGCTTGTGGTGCCGCCGCCAGACGCCGCCGATGGCCGTTTTGTGATTGACCAGCGCACGAACCAGCGCCCACAGATAGACGACCTGACTTTCTTCTTAGAGGACGCCGTGAACCGCTGGATTTTGCAGCCGCGCAGCCCTGGTTTTGAGGTGCCGCAATTCCAGTATCTTGTCGATGTGCCACAGGGCAGCATCCGCGTCGAAACGCAGGCCAGCCCTGCGGATGCGCCATGATTACCTGTGGAGAGAGCGAAACGAATTTAGATGATTTGTGTGGGGACGCTATTCTTGGCGTCCGCAGATGGCGCACACGGCAAGCCGTGTCCCTACAATTAACCGTCATGCAGGGTTTTTAGGAGACGATTGATTATGCGTAAGTTGTTACTCGCCTTTCTGCTGTTAGCTTTACTGAGTGTCGGCGTCATGGCACAAGATACCCAAGACGCGAGCGCGAATAGCGCTTTGCGCTGGTGGAACGACGTAACGTGGTATCAGATTTTCGTGCGCAGCTTTTACGATAGCGATGGTGATGGCGTCGGGGATTTTCGCGGCATCATCGAAAAGTTGGACTACCTGAACGATGGCGACCCCACGACCAGCGACGACCTGGGTGTGACGGGCATCAAGCTGATGCCGGTTCACCCCGCCGTCAGCTATCATGGCTACGATGTGATTGATTACTACGCCGTAAACCCCGAATTCGGCACGCTGGCGGATTTTCGGGCCTTGCTGGATGCAGCGCACGAACGCGGGATGTACGTCATCATCGACCTGGTGGTGAATCATGTATCGGTACAGAGCGAACAATTCCAGAATGCGGCCAACGGCGTCGAAGGCTTTGAGGATTGGTTTATCTTCGCGGATGAAGACCCGGCCACGCCTGGTCCCTGGGGCGCGGATGCATGGCACGAGTACGATGATCGCTTTTACTACGCGGTGTTCTGCTGTGGGATGCCGGATTTCAATTATGAGAACCCGGACGTGACCGCTTTTATGTACGATGTGGCGCGTTACTGGCTGCAAGAGGTCGGCGTGGATGGCTTCCGTTTGGATGCGATTAAATACGTGGTGGAAGTAGAAGAAGATAACCTGCTGCAAAATACACCGGAAAACCGCGCATGGCTGGCCGACTTCAATGAGTACGTCAAATCCATCAAGCCGGATGCCCTTGTCGCGGGTGAAATTGACGACACGACGCTGATTATTCAGCGCTATGTCAACGACGGCTCGATTGACCTGGGCTTTGAATTCGATCTGGCGGCGGATATGCTGGCGGCGGCGCGTGATGGTCGTAATCGTGATATTGCGCGTGCCTTCGAGCGCAACTTGCAGGATTACCCGCGTGCACAATGGATACCGTTCCTGAGCAACCACGATCAGGCACGCACCTTCACACAACTTAATGGCGACATCGAAGCGAACAAAGCCGCCGCCAGCATCCTGTTGACGACACCCGGCTCGCCGTTCATCTATTACGGTGAGGAAATCGGCCTGCCGGGTAGCAAGCCGGACCCGCGCCTGCGCACACCGATGCACTGGACGGACGAGGCGCTTACAGCAGGTTTCAGCAGCGCCGGACCCTGGGAGCCACTGACGGACAACCTGCAAACGGCCAACGTTGCGGCGCAGACAGACGACCCGGATTCGCTGCTGAGCCACTATCGTAATCTGGTGCATCTGCGCAATGCACAGCCCGCGCTGCGTCAGGGTGCGATACGGGTGATGGATCGTGCGCCGCGCCCACTCTTGGCCTTCTTACGCACGCATGATGAGCAAAACCTGCTGGTGCTTATCAATCTGGATGATGAAGCCATCGAAGCACCTGAACTGCGCTTGCGGGAAAGCAACCTGACGGACATCACCGAAGCTGAGGTCATCTTCGGCGCTGCCAGCGCTAACTCGCCTGCATTTAATCAAAGTGGCGGCTTTGTGGATTACGTGCCCGTCGAGCGGATCGCCGCACATGGCACGGTGGTTATCGAACTGCGCTGAGCTTCGGCTACATGACCACCGTCATGTGCCCTTGCCACATCATCGGCGCAGTATTTAGCACCACATAACAGCGTGGCCGTGCGTTTTTTCGCGGTGGACGTGCCATAAGGCCATCCCAACAAAATAATTGACACGGTTTGCGGACACGGCAAGCCGTGTCCCTACGAACGATGCCCTGTAGGGACACCCTTCTGGGTGTCCGAGCGGCGTCAGCCGC
>DAOTTW010000390.1:0-19349 GCA_034437615.1 Anaerolineae bacterium
CTCAATCCCCCTCTCCCGACCGCCGCTACGCAGCTAGGAGAGGGGGAAGCAGGCTGCTAGAAGCCCCTCTCCCAGTGCCAAAGGCACGTTCGGGAGAGGGGTTTGGGGTGAGGGCTAAGCAGTTACAAAAACGCACGACCACGCTATTGTGTGGTGCTACCTGACGCGCTGACATGCCGACTGGCTCTTAGATCAATTTAAATCGTCAACGGCTTGCAGGCGCAGCAATAATGCATGGTGTGGGTGGTCGCGCCACGTCTCGGCGTCGTCGGCATGATGCCGGATCAACCACAAGGCGCGTTCGCTGGCCTGCGTGCGTGCGACCAATTCAGCACCCCACCTGGGATGATACTCTGTGACGACGAAGGGCGCACGCCACCAATCTAACTTACCCGCATCTGCCCAGCGTGCCGCCGCAACAGGCGTGAATTTGCGCAAGCCGATGGCCAGCGTGCGCTGTGGGACGGACATGGCATAGCGCGTCTTGCCCACATCATGCAGCAACGCCGCCAACGCTAAATCCGACGGTGTGTATGCTGCTTGCGCCAGCACGCCCTGCAAGACCCGGATGCTGTGCAATTGCTCATCCCGCGTCAGGTGCCGGAACAAGCCAAGCTGCTCCGGCGTCAGGTAATGCGCAGCCAGGTCATAATCGACCGACTGCGCGAAGGCCAGCAACGCACGCAACCCCTGCCGTATGCGCGTTCCAGCGCTCATGGTCAGATGCCAAGCAGCCAGACAGTCAGGCTATTGGTGGGTTGCCCGATGAGCCAACCTAGCACGCTCGGTAAACCCGGCAAAAAGCTCAGGATAATCAGGCCGAACAGCACATACTGCGAGACCTGTGCCCAGGCTTGCCATGTGTAGGCCGGGCTGCGCAGCAGGTTCGCTAATGGGCGCAGGTCCCGGCGAACAAACTGCGGGATCGAACGATCCGTCAGCCAGCTACCCGGCAGCAACGACAGCACCATTTGCCAGCCATCGAAGGGGAAAAAGGGCAGCAGGTTAAAGACGAACAGCAGCACGTTATAGAAAACGCTGACGACCAGAAGCAGCGAGATGAAATCCATCACCACGCCATCAAACGCGCCGACCTGAAATTGGCCACGCCCGAACATCAGGTTAATCCCCGCGATTGGGTCACCGATGAAGCGCAGCAGCAGGGCCGAGAGCGCCGCCAGTGCCAGGTTCATCAGCGGGCCAGCAGCAGCCGTCCAGAACATCCCCCAGCGGCCATCGCGCATCCGGCGCGGGTTCAATGGTACAGAGCCGAGGATGCCGAAGCCGATCAGCAGGAACATCGCCCAGCCCAGCCAGTTGATATGCACAACAGGGTTGGGCGTCAGGCGGCCCATCTCGCGCGGCGTCGGGTCACCCCACCAATTCGCCATGAGCGCGTGGGCGTATTCGTGCCAGCCCATCCCGAAAAACAGCACGATGCCGATTGCCAACAGTGTCCATACGTCGAAGTTGCCTAGAAGTAACACGGCACGCTCCACAGTGCTTTAACAAGTTGCCTGGATTGTAGCATAAATGCATTTGCGGATTGTTAGTTTATGCGTAGCTCAGCGAACAATCCGCCTCTGGTTGTAAATTCATGCTGACAGGCGCTAATACACCGGCACCGCGTCGATTGGCCCGCGAATCGTGATGAACGGCGCGAAAATCCAGCCGTACTGCGTCGGGGTTGTATCCTCGTCCGGTGGATTATAGGCGACGAACAGCCAGAAGCTCTGGCCACCCTGCACGGTGCGGCCTAAAATCTCGATGGGGTCCCCCCAGGAAATTTGCGGGATGACAGCATTGCGTGGTACACGTTCACTGGGCCGCACACGAAAGTTCATAATAGCGCGGGTGGCCCCCATGATTCCCCGGCTCGGCGGCAGATTATCCTGCAACGTGTCGAAAACGGAGTCTTCAAAGGGGATGGTGTTGACATCACCCTGCACCACAGCCAGATAACGCCCCGACGACCAGCCGACGGTGTTTTCGTTGAACTGAATCTTATACCACGTGAACAGCCCCTCGCCATCATTACGCGAGATGATGTCATAGCGGTTATTCGGGCGTGCGACTGCCACCAGCGATGCGCCCAGGTAAGGCCCCGTGCGCACCGCCAGCCCCGTCACGACCTGCACTTCGCCCTGTGCTGCTGGAACGGGCGTGTTCGTGGGTTGGGCGATACCAGCAGGTGCCCAGGAAATTTGCAGAATGGCTTGCCCCGTGCGGTCCACATATTCCACTGAAATTTGCGTCTGACCCGCGACAATCTCTACGGTGGCTGTATAGGTGGCTTGCCCGGTATCCCCAAAATTATCGAAGATAGGGGTGCCGTTAATCGTCAGACGGGCACCGTCGTCGGCCACAACGATGAATTCATAGCTGCCCGGTGTGATGTTTTCTGTGGTGGTGAAGCGTGCCGACCAGTTATCCTGATTGACACCCGCCAGCGGTTGATTTGCCGCGTCCGTTGGTGAGCCTGTGCCCCAGTTGAAGTTAATGCCGTTGGGATAGGTGATGGTTGCTACGGCAGGGCCTGTTAAATCCGCTGTGTTGAAGAAATTTGCGCCCCAGTTCGTCCCAAAGTTCTGCTGCGCTTGGACTGGTTGCACAGGAACGCTCAGGCTCAGCAACAGCATAAGCCCGCTCATCAGCGCAAAAGCGATTAATCCGTAGATGCGTCTCATAATAACTCCCATTAGTGCGTCGGTGTCTTGCTCTATTCGTTTTCATTTTTCATTTTTCACGTCTCATTATAATCCATCTGTGCCAGATGACCCATTTTCGTGTGGCTCGTGGGCGCTATACTAAAACTATTTGGCTAGTTGCGCGTATAATAAAGTAAAGACACACACAGATTCAGACAGGAGCAAAACCATGAGTATGAACCAACCGCAAGGACAAAACCAGAATAACGCGGCTAACGACCTGATGGAAAAAGGCCGCGAACTGCTCGAACAGGGCAACATGCGCCGCGTCGTGATCCGCAGGGAAGACGACAGCACGCTCTTTGAGGTATCGCTGACGGTCGCGGTGATTGTGGCGGTGTTGCTGCTGGTGATCGGGCCATTAGGCGTGATGATCGCGCTTGGCAGCATCGTGTACGGCATCGCGACGAAAGTGCGCGTTGAGGTCGTGCGCGAACTGACCGACGGTGATAAGGTCGTCGAAATCGACACGGGCCGCCGCGATAAAGACAAAACCGACGACACCGAGTAACGCCCCCTCTTCACAAGTTTTTTCATTGTTTTCGGTAGCTGACGCAGCAAGCCGCGTCCCTACACAACCGCTGTGAACCGTAGGGACGCCATTCTTGGCGGTAGCGGACGTGCCATTGCACGTCCCTACACAACCGCTGTGAACCGTAGGGACACCCAATGGGGTGTCCGGGGCGGCGTCAGACGCCATAAAATACGATCAATTGTCAAAAACCTATCTCACAATGCGGTCAAACCCCCTAGTCAGGGTCAAGATTGCGCCTATATTGCCTGTGAACCTGTGGATTGCCCTCATGCCCGTGTCAAAATTATTGCAACGCACTGCCCTGCCAGCGTTCATTGTGCTGCTGCTGCTGCACCCCCTACACCTACGCGCACAGAATGACCGCATTATCACGCTGCCAGCGCCAACAGCCACCACAGCCCCACGCCCGACGCGCACGCCAGAACCGCAAATCGTCATCGGCAGTCAGGCAGAGCAGCCCCGCCCGCAAGGGCCAGCCGATTTTCGCATCCCAGTGCTAGAGGTGCCCGTATACGTGCGGGATGGCACCGTGTTCATCGGTGAGACGGTGATGAGCCAAAGTGCGGTGATCGTCGGCGTGTTGGGTTTTTTTGCGGCGCTGCTGTTCTTATGGTTCATGCTGCTATTCTGGCGCTTGCTCTTTCGCGGGCGGCGGCGCTTCCGGCCCTGGCAGCCACCTTATGCCAGTGTGCCGCCGATGGACCCCAACAGCGTTGCAGGGCGGCGGCAGGGCTGGCAACAGCACGCGCAAAACGGTGTTCTGCTTGCGCCACCAATTGAGGGCAACATCCACATTATCAAGCTGCTCTTAGGGGTTGATGGGCGCACGTTGGGCAATTGGCGGCTGACCAATGCACGCCTCAGCCAGTATGACCAGTATGGCCGCATCGCTCGCACCGAATACATCGTCAGGCGGGGATGGGTAAGCCGTATGAACGCCATCATGCGTGCTAATCATAAGCTCGATGAAAAGGCGCTGCGGCGGCGCTTGAAGCCAATGGCAAAAAAGGCTGTGCGCGGCTTCCGGCGCAACGTCACGCGCAAGACGGTTGTGCTGCCTGTCGCGCTGGATTTGCGCTTTCAGGGGCGACACGGGGAAGTGCGTATCTTCTTCGAGTTGTATCAGCATCAAGGCGGCGCTTGGCAACGCCTCGACCAATGGGAACCAGAGATGCGCCTGGTGCGTGGCAAAATGCAGGAAAATTACACTTACAGCATTCAGGGCCAGAACGCAACCAACGGCGAAACCCCGAAGCGCTTCAAGCAACGCTTGCAAGAGGATGTGCTGTGGCTACTGCTGGAAACCGTGCGCGACCACAGGGCAGCGCCACAACCGAGCCACAGCCCCGATGCCAGCGAAAACACCCCGACTGCGCAGCCCAGGCAAAACACAGGCATACCCGACACCCTCAGCGACCTGACCCCGGTCAACAGCGATGCATCAGCGCACGAGTAAGGCCGTGATGCCCGCCACAAAATCGTTTTTGCCGCCCTGCGCCGGATGCCGCACCTTCGTCGTCGCGATGTCCAGTGTCGTCAGCGTCTCGTGCGCCACATTGCCAATTGCAATCACCTGCTGCGGTGCGAATAACGCCAGCATTTGCCGCAGACAAGCCGCGCCGATGTGTAATTCAGGCTTGCGCGGCTTGCGGTTGGTCAGGGGTTGGCCTGCCTTGTGCGGATGAAACGGGTAGGTATTCCAGATCAGCGGCACTGTGCCCAGTTGCGCCAGCGTGCCCCAGACGATGGTCGCGCTCTGTTCCCCATAAACGCGCTCAAAGCCCACGTCTTGCGGATTCTGATAGCCCTGCGCTGCCCCGAACAGGTCTAGCTCCGGCACGCCTTCCAGCAGGATTTTGCGGCTGGTCACGGGCACACCCGTCAGGCGGCAACCGCGATAACCGGGCGCTTCCATGACCAGCAACGTTTGCGGCCTGCGTTGGGCCATATGCAGCAGATAGCGCCGCAGGTTATCGCGCCGCAGGGCATTTTCGGCGCTCACGTCGGCGTATTCGTTGTAAGCGTCCTCTGGCACGTCGGCCTGCATCAGTTGCCGGATGAACGCATCAATTTCGCTAGTCGTCGGCATCGCCTGCGTCAGTCGGTCAGGCTACGGAAGCCGCCCCACAGTAACGGGGTGCGTGCGAGGCTGTCTATCGTTGTCGTGTAGGCCAGGCTCGCCGGGGCATAACCCACCGAGGCAGACGATAGCGGAATCCAGGCGTTCGGGTGATTAGCCTGCGTCCAGGCGGCGCTGTTTTGCCACACGCGCACATCCGGCATGGTTGTCACAAGGATGCGGATGGGCGCACCTGCGCTGGTGCGGTTGGCGTCGGCGTTGAATTGACTGGCAGCATCCTGAACCCAGGCCTCAATCATCGGGTCCACCGCAACGGTTAATTCAATTGGCGGTTGGCTTCGTGTGAATTGGCTGGCGACGATCAGGCCCGCAACCAGCAGGCCGAAAATCGCAAAGACGATGTTGGTGCGTGTGATCCGAGGTCTCATCGGGTGGCGTACATCCTCATTTAAGGCCATCCTAACGAAATAATTGACACGGTTCGCGGACACGGCAAGCTGTGTCCCTACGAACGATGCCCTGTAGGGACACCCTTCTGGGTGTCCGACGAGCGGCGTCAGCCGCATTGCTCATGTGCAAAAAGTGTGATCTGTAGGGGCGCAACGCATTGCGCCCAAGCGATACACGAATTTCACACATTCCATAGATGAGCCACACCCGTATCATAACAAGCAGTCTGTGCGTTATATCCCAAAAGTTGCGGGGGATGCGCAAACATCCCCTCTCGCTAGCTATTGCCTGGGGCCACACCCGCAGGCGGGTCAATCGGGACGTATTCGGTTTCCCACCAATCCGGGAAGGGCGCTTGTGGTGCATTGAAGTAGTAATCGTAGATGCGGCGTGTAATCGGTGCAGCCACCTCTGAGCCTTCGCGTGAATTCAGCGTGAGCACGACGATTGCAATCTCCGGGTCATCCGCCGGGGCATAGGATGCATACCATGCGTGGGGCGGGATGCCGCTGGCCGCCGTGCCAGCCTGTGCCGTGCCTGTCTTGCCGCAGGATGTGTAAGACACATCCTCACCAAAGGCGCTCACAGCAGTGCCGAATTGCTCATCGACGGGCACAGCGCACATGCCTTGCTGCACCATATCAATCACATCTTGCCGGAAGCCGAGTTCGCGCAACACATCGGGCTGAAATTCCTGCTGCACTTCGGTGCCGTCCATGCCGCCAACCTGCCGCACAATCTGCGGTCGATACAGCGTGCCCCCGTTGGCAATCGCCGCCACTGAGTTGACCATTTGCAAGACGGTGATCGACACATCGCCCTGGCCGATGGCGTTGTTGATGGCTGCCGTTGCAGAATTGGGGCGTGCGAGGTTGCCCTGCGCCTCTGAGCCGAGAACGCCAATGCCTGTACGCTGGCCAAAACCCATCTCTGCGGCGTAATCCGCCAGCAGACCCGGCCCTTTCTGATACAGGCGCGCCCCCATCTCCCAGAAGAACGGGTTGCAGGAGGTCGCGAGCGCCTGATACATGCGCACAGGCCCGGCTGCGGGCAGTTCATCCACCACGCGCCAATCCTGGCGCACTGGCACCGTATCGCCGTACTGTGACCCCTCCCAGAATAGATCACACTGAAAAATGTCTTCGGTAAAGACCTCTTCCTGTTTGGCGGCGGCGGTTGTGATGATCTTCCAGATGGACCCCGGCGTGTATTGCTCTTGCACGGCTTTGTTAGATAGCGGCACGCGGCGGCTCGATTGCAAGCGGCCAATGCGCTCCAGCGCATCCGGGTAGGAGGATTGCGGGTTGAAGAGGCTGGGGTCATAGCTGGGGTAGCTGTAGAGCGCCAGAATTTCGCCTGTGTCAACGCGCATGGCCACGACTGCCGTACCGTTGGCCACGCTTGCCCAGTTGATTGCCGCATAGTTATAGGCGTCGGCTACCGCCTGCGCGACGGCATCCTGCAAACCGCGATCAAGGGTCAGCGTTACGGGCGTTGGCTCTTGCGAGAGCGTGCCACCTAGCTCACGGATAATGGCCCCCCCCGGTTCGATCAGGCGTAGCAAGCGCTCTGGCTTGCCCGCGAGTTCTTCTTCATAGGCCAACTCAATGCCAGTACGACCAATCAGGTCGTCCGGTTGATAGCCGCGTGAGCGCCATAACGTGAGTTCGTCGGCTGGTACGCTGCCGATGTAGCCGGTCACGTGCGCGGCGCTGCCATGCCCATAGTAAGCGCGGTTCTGATAGCGCTGCACCTTGTCGAAGCCGCCCGTAGACGCGATACCTGCGCCGCACATCTGATTAATCGCGGATTGATTGGCGTTGTAGCGTGCGGGTTCCAATTCTCCGATGTAAAAGAGCGTGTCGGTGTTATAGCCCTGGAATAATTGCCGCACTTGCGGCACGCTCGTCTGCATCAGCGTAGCTAGTAGCGAAATGCAGCCGTCCACGCTGGCCATATCCTGCTGCACACCCCACAGCGCGATGATCTGGCCGTTTTGCTCCACCAATGCCTGCCCGTTGCGGTCATAGATGTTGGCGCGTTGTGGGAAGCGCGTTTCGGCGCGTAACGAGACCTGCGACGCCCACCCCTTGAGGATGTCCATCGGCGTCCAGGCGATCTGCCAGCGCTGATTGGTGAAGACCAGCCGCATGATGCGCTCCACGTCCCGAATTTCACCGAATACAGGCGATTGGATGCTGATGTCGTGGTAAACTGCCGCGCTTTCGCCCTGCTCGCGTACCTCGTTGATGCTGTACGTCAGGCCCTCGTAGCTGGTTTCCTGTTGCAGCAACGTGTAGCGGTTCTCAAAGACCGGGAATTCATAGA
This sequence comes from Anaerolineae bacterium, assembly GCA_034437615.1. Taxonomy (GTDB): domain Bacteria; phylum Chloroflexota; class Anaerolineae; order Aggregatilineales; family Phototrophicaceae; genus DAOTTW01. The sequence goes on from DAOTTW010000390.1 coordinate 8,102, forward strand.
GCTGGCGGCTTTGTGGGCTGAGCAAGCTGTACATCGTGTCCAGGTCTTGCGCATCCCATGCAGTGAAGAACTGGCGCACTACGTCAGCAGGGGCTGCATCAGCGGATTGTATGAGTTGGCGTTGTGTTGGGCCAGCGCTGTTGTTGCTGCCGGGGTTGGCTGCGGCGTCCAGCGCTTCGCAGCCAGCCAGCAACACGATTATCGGCAGCAGCAGCCCCAGTCTGATAGCTAGTACAGCAGTACGGTGGATTATGGACATAGCGTGCGTTTCTTCGATAATAGCCTGTATCCCCTCGGAATCGCAACGCACTATAGCGGCTTGGGTGCTGGAATGCCAGAGATCAACGCCCGCGTTGGCCAGTCGGTGCCTAATCGTCACCGCCGCTATCGCTGTCGCCTGCGCTATCATACGTACCGGAGTCGAAAGAATCCGCGCCTGCATCGGTGTTTTTGCGCTTCTGCCTGTCGTCGGTGCTGATATTTGGCCGACTGTCACCGCCGAAGAGCATGAACAAGCCGATGCCGATCAGTGCGACGGGCATTAACGTGCTGAGGTTGAAGCTGAACACGCTCGGTAGCCAGAATAGCAGGCCGATGCCGATCACCGCGAAGGCTCCGGTTGCCGTTTGCCAGGGCTTACCCTTTGCTATTGTAGAGGAGATGATAGATGCACCGATGACGAACATGATCCCCGGCCACCAAAAGCCCGTGAAAAATAGCAGTCCCATCCCCACAAGGAAGACGCCCCCGCCGACTTGATCCGCGTGTTGCTTCAGATTGGGTTCGATGTTGTGCGTGTCGTTGTGCTCATTTGTGTCTGTTGTGCTCATGATGTTTGCTGTCTTGCCTTTCTTGTCTCTTGTTGTGTGTTGGCAATAGTTGACAAAACCGATGCGTCTTTTTGCTATCTGGCGCATGACATGCTTACAATATACATGCCAGTACGCAACCACAAGATATACAGTTGCGCGGTTAACACCTTTTCATGCCAGTTCTGGCTGATTCTTAGCCGTATGCGGCAAAGTTCGGCAGTCAAGCATCACAGACGCTTTCACGTTTCGCTAGTCAATATCGGAATCGTTGTGGACACAATAGCCAATTTGATCCAACAAATGCAAACGAGCGACTCGCCCCAGGCCGTTGCCCAGCCCGTGCTAGCATGGCTACAGGCACAGGGCTACGCGGCTGCGGTCCGTCTTGGGGATGACATCATCACCAGTTCAGCAAATGCCGATGCAGTCGTGCCAGAAGCGCTCACATCACAGACCTTACAGGCATGGCTGGCGGGCGAGACGGCGCAACCCGATGCCGTGCACGTGCTGCCCCTGATGGACGCAGAATACCAACACGGTGATCTGGCGCTGTCGCCTGCTCCGGCAGATAAAGCAGATGACACCCGCGCTACCTTGATGCTCTTGGCGACCTGCATCGCACAGCACTTTACGCGCCTGCGGCGAACCCACCTGAACGAACAGATGCAGCAACTCAGCAGGCAGACGCAGCACAGTGATGATCTAGCCAGCTTGTTCGCGCTGCTGAGCAACCAGCTCATGCCCTTGCTGGAAGCCGATGCTGTCTACGTTTCACGCTTCGAGCCGGACGATATGCACGGCGAAATTATCGCGGCGCATCCCCTAACGGAAATCGTCGGGCAAGACCTGGGGCTTTATAATTACACACGCTACAGTGAAACGTTGCGCCCTGATGGGCTTTCGCTCTATACCAGTGGGCAAGATAGCGCAGTCGTCACACCGCAGATTAGCAGGCATCTGCAAGGGCATGGTTTGCAGCAACTACTGTCCGCTGCCTTAATTCATCATGGGGTGGTCATCGGCTCACTAGCGTTAGCACGCCGCGCCAGCGCACAGCAGCAGCCCTTTAATACACATCAGCGCCACGCGCTCGCCAATTTTGCGCCCATCCTGGCCGCGACTTATGCGCATTTGCGCCAGCGCCCCGCTGACCCCGCCCTGAGCGATTCGCTTTTCCGCCAATTGATTGATAAGGCCAACGTCGCCATCGACATCAGCGACACAGCAGGCCGCGTCGTATATCGCAATCGCACCTGGAACGACCTGTTTCGGCAGACAACGGAGTCCCCGTCGTATCTTGCAGATCGGCTGATTGGCGAAGAAAGCGACCTGATCGACACCACCATTTACCCCAACGCACGCAAAGACGGCGGCTGGGCGAATTACCTGACGTTGCGGCGCAGCGACCATAGCACCTTTGATGCTCATGTCGCCTTCACTGCCTTGCGCGATGAAGACGGGGCGCTTGTCGGCTACAGTTCGATTACGGATGATGTCACCGAGCTACACCGCGTGATGGATTCGTTGCAGAGCCAGACATCACGCTTGTCGGCGGCGGCGAGCGTCTCGCAGGCGATTATTTCCAGCAACGATATAAACGAACTGCTGGAGCACGTCACGCGCTTGATCTGCGTGCAATTTGATTACGACACCGCGCAGGTCTACACACTGCAAGAGGATAATCGGCAGCTAGAATGCGTGATGGCCTGCTCGATAACGGCGACGGTGGATAGTGCGCAATACACGCATGTCATCCCGCTGGACGAACAGAGCATTAGCCGCTGGGTGATTGAAAACGATAAAACGGCTATGGTGCCGGACGTAAGCCGAGACCCGCGTTACCGCCCCAGTAAGTTGATTGCTGATGTCGGCTCGGAATTGGTGCTGCTGCTAAAGACAGGCGGCATGGTGCTGGGTGTGCTCATCGTGCAAAGCCGCCAGAAAAACGCCTTCAGCTTTCATGATGTCGATGTGATGCAGAGCATGGCCGATCAATTGGCCGTTGCGATGTACAATGCGCGGCTGTTCACCGAATTGCGTGACCGCGTGCAGGATATGGCCGCCATGACCGAGGTGAGCTTGCTGGTGCAGGCCACGTTTGACCTGGATGAGCTAAAATTGCGCGTATACGAGGCCGTGCGGCGGGTGCAGGGCCTGGATTCGTTCGGCTTTGCCCTGTATCTGCCGGATAGCGGCGAACTGGATTTGACGACCTTCACACGGGGCGGTGTCTCGCATTTCGTGCAACCCCTGAATAACAGCCTGATTTCCAATATGGTGCGGCAGGGCACCCCGGTCTTTTGGCGCACGGCAGATGAGCGCAGCGCCACCGCGTCGTATTTTAATATGCCCTCGAACCTGCCGACGTCGTTCCTGGGCTTGCCACTGATCGCCAAAGATCGCGTTTTGGGGGCCATTTACTCACAGTCGGATAGCCCCGGCAGCTTCGATGAAAACGACCTGCAATTTATGCTGACGTTGGCCAACAGCGCCGCCTTTGCCATCGAAAATATGCAGCTTTTTCAGGATACAGCCCGCCGCATCCGCGAACTAGCCGCCATTAACGACATCAGTCACACGCTGGCCAGCTACCTGGATGCAGACGACATGTGGCAACCGCTGTTAGAAGAAATGTCCGACCTATTCCCCCATGCTGTGATCGGCGTTGGCTTGTATGATCGGGATCGGGATCGGCTCTACGTGCCGCGTATACAAAGCACCAACCTGCTGATCCAACCGCCACCGGGCGACCTGAGCCGCATTGTGTTGCTAAACGGCATTACGCTGCACTTTGACGATTTGCACACGGAGACGGACCGCCTGCACGCCCTGGACATCCCAACGGAGCGCTACGTCAACGATACGCTGCGTTCCTGGCTTGGGACGCCGCTCAGCAGCCGCGATAACCACGCCATCGGCCTGATTTGCCTACAGGTAGACCGCCCCAATGCCATCAGCGACGATGACGTGGCCCTGCTGACGACGCTGGCCGCGCAAATCTCGTTAGCGCTGGATAACGCCCGCTTGTTGCAATCCGAGCAGGAACGCCGCCAAATCGCCAATAGCTTGATCGACATGGGGCGCGTGGTTAGCTCCACGCTGAATATCGACGCGGTTTTTGAGCGCATCCTTGAACAGATGTCACGAGCGGTGAATTTTGACGCTGCTGCCATCCTGATCCCCTCGCGCACCTCACTCAACCCGCAAGAACTGGCCGTTCACGCGGTGTATGGCTACGACGCAGATCACAAGGGCCAGGCGGTGCGCCTCAGCCACGACAGCCCGATTATGCAGGTTTATCGCTCGCAGCAGCCCATCATCATTGATGATGTCGCAGATGTGGATGCCGCAGCCTGGACCCGCACACAGGGCGATTCTTTTCTGACTCAGGGGCAGGTGCGCTCATGGATGGGCGTGCCGATGCTCTATCAATCCTATGTGATTGGCGTCATCGTCGCACACAACCACGATTCGTATGCCTACACCGAAAGCGAGGTGCAGATGGTGTTTGCGCTGGCGCGTCAGGGCGCGGTGGCCGTCGAAAACGCCCGCTTGCACACCGAAGCCGAGCAAAACCTGCTGGTGCTGGAAGAACGCGCCCGCCGCCTGACCTCCATGCATCGCATTGCCAGCATCGTGAATTCCACGCTGGATCAAGGCGAAGTGCTGACCCGTGCGGCTGAGTTGCTGGCCGAATTGTTCAATGTGGACCATTGCGGCATCGTGCGGCTGAACCACGAGGACGAGATCGGCTATCTGGTCGCAGAATTTCCGCCCCTGGGCCTGGTCGGTGAGCCGGTTTTCATCCAGGGCACGCCCGCCTTCGATGCGATGGAACACATGATGCGCGATAACGAGCCGATGCTCATCACGCCGGATAACCTGGATACCCTGGTCGGCAGCGATCACCCCGGACGCCAGACCTACGAGCGCACCGGCGCGACGATCACGCTGGTCGCGCCGCTCGTCGCACACAGCCGCATCCTGGGTAGCATCAGCCTGGATTGCTACACCGATAACCGCGTGTTCAGCGACGAAGAGCGCGACACCTTCATGACGATTGCCGCACAGGTGGCAATGGCCATCCGCAACGCCGACCTGTATGAGCAGGCCGTCATTGCCAACCGACTCAAAAGCGAGTTCCTGGCCAATGTCAGCCATGAATTACGCACACCCCTGAACGCCATCATTGGCTACAGCGAACTGATCCTCAGCGGCGTGTATGGCGAACTCAACGAACGGCAGGATGACCGCCTCTCGCGGGTGTATCAGAGTGGCAAGAGCTTGCTAGAACTCATCAACGATATTCTGGATATTTCCAAGATCGAAGCAGGCCGCCTGGAACTGGAACTGACGCCGACGGATATTGCAGCCGTCGTGCGTGAAGCCTCTACTTCGATTGCGACACAGGTGGAAAACAAGCGCCTCAATTACGAACTGCGCCTTGAGGACCATCTGCCGGATATTCGCATCGACCCGCAGCGCATCCGGCAGGTGTTGCTTAATCTGCTCAGTAACGCCGTCAAGTTCACGCATGAGGGCCACATCATCCTGCACGTGAACACGGTCAAGATGACCAGCAATCCGGCCACCACATTACCACTCACGCCGCCCGGTTATCTAGAGGTGCCGCCGGGCTTATGGATGCACATCGCGGTTGAAGATACAGGCATCGGCATCCGCCCAGAGGACCGCCAGCTTATCTTTGATGCCTTCCGGCAGGTGGATGGCTCCAGCGTGCGTGAATATGAGGGCACCGGGCTAGGTCTGGCGATCACACAGCGGCTCGTACAATTGCATGAGGGTCATATCTGGGTCGAAGGCCAGCCAAACAAGGGCAGCACCTTTCATATCCTGTTGCCAACAGGCATCCGGCTGGAAGAAGACATCAGCCTGTACGATGATGGCCGCCCGGTTGTGTTGGTGGTAGACGACGACGAGACGACCTTGCTACTGATTGAGGATTTTATCGGCACAAAGGGCTATCGTGTGGTGGCCACCGACGAACCCTCGAAAATCCTGCATCTCGCGAGAACGCTGCGGCCTGCGGTTGTCATCACCGATGTGATGATGCCCACGATGGACGGCTGGCAAATCCTGCAACAACTCAAGGACGACCCCGCCACCTCAGACATCCCGGCGATTGTGCTTTCGGTGCTGGAAAAAGAGACCACAGGCTTTTACTTGGGGGCTGCGGGCTACCTGACGAAGCCCGTCATGCAGCGCGATCTGCTGAATATGCTGGCGCGTGTCGTGCATATCAACCTGTCCGAGCCGATCCTGGTGGTCGATGACAACCCGCACGACCGCCGCCTGATTAAAGAGATTCTGACAGGCGCAGGTTACCCGGTGCAGGGCGTGGCCAGCGGCGAAGCGGCGCTGGCATGGCTGGAAAAGCGCCGGGCGGCCCTTATCATGCTTGATCTGATGATGCCGGGGCTATCGGGCTTCGAGGTCCTGCAACGCTTGCATGAGCGTGACTCGGCGGCAGATGTGCCCGTGATTGCCATCACCGCGCAGGATTTGTCGGTGACGGATAAAGAACGTCTGCGCAAAGCTGAGGCATATCTGCTGGAAAAGTATCAGATGACGGGTAATGCGCTGGTCGAAAAAGTGCAGGTAGCGCTCAATACGCGGTTGCAAAAGAACGGCTACACGTGACGCAACGACGCATCTTGTGGCTGATTTTAGTGCTTGCGCTGCTGCTGCGCCTGGCCTATGCCCTCAGCCAACCCGGATACGGCGCTATTCGTAACGCGGGTGGGGATAGCGCGTGGTATCTGGCGAACGGCGTCGGCTTCTTCAGTGGGCAGGTGGCCGGGACGGTGCGCGGCATCAACTACGATATATCCGTTTTGCCGACTGCGCCGCTGTATGTGCTGTTTGTGGGCTTCATGCAGGGGCTTTTCCCGCTAGAGGCCGCCATCATCGCGATTCGCGCCCTGCAATGCCTGCTCGCTACGCTGATCTGTTGGCTGGCGTATCGCATGGGCACGCGCCTGGCGGATGATGGGCGTGTTGGCTTGCTGGCGGCGGCTGCGCTGGCGTTGCATCCCGCCTTCATCATCGACCCCGCAAACATCCTGGCCGAAACGCTGTATATCTTCTGGGTGTGTCTTGGTTTGTGGCTCTACGTTGAGTTTGCCATACACAGGCCGCGCCTGTGGGTCATGCTGCTGGTGGGGGCTGTGCTTGGGCTGGGCACGCTGACGCGGGCGGTGCTGCTGTTGTTCCCGCTGGGCTTGCTGCTACACTGGCTGCTTGTCTATCGGCGGCGCAAACTCGGCTTGATTTTGGCGCTGCTGCTCGGTTACGTGCTGGTCGTCTCGTCGTGGACGCTCTACAACGTGGCCGCGCATGAGCGCTTTGTGCTGGCTAGCGACCAACTGACGGCGGCTTTCTGGCGCGGCGCGGTCACCACAGACGGCTCACCGGAGGAAAACGACGCCCAACTCGCCGGTTCGTCCTATGAAGAACAGGCCCTACAAGCTGTCACAAGCGATCTGGTCGGCTTTGTGCGTCTGCGCATCACTGAGCTAACAGGCGCGGTCTTGCAGCCTTATAACAGTGTGCCGCTAGGCGATGAGAGTTTGCGTGCGCTGGCCTTGCATTGGCTACAGGATGATTTTTCGCTGGCTGGCTTTGGGCGGCTGATTAACGCCGAGGGTTTCTGGCCCAAGCTGATTTTGTATGTATTTCATTATGTTGGTTTGCTGTGTGGCCTTGCTGGGATGCTGCTAGCGCGTCGGCAGTGGCGCGTCGGGCTGGTATATAGCGGCTTCATCGCTTACACGCTGCTGCTGCACCTGGTCTTGCTGGCCCTGCCCCGCTACATCTTCCCCACGCAGGTTTTCCTGTGGCTTTTCGCCGCGTATGCCCTGGCCCACATCCGAGATAAGCTCGCTCTTATGCCACAAATAAGTGAATAACGCTAAACGATTGCTTGGATAACCAGTACACTACAGTCGATCAACCGAACGGAAAACAGCAAGGGCATAACATGTTACTGAAATACTTCTACGATAAAAAACTGGCACAAGCGTCTTATCTCGTGGGCTGTAGCGCGACAGGTGAAGCGCTGGTTGTGGACCCGGCCCGCGATATTCAGCAATACCTGGACGCAGCAGAGGCCGAAGGGCTGAACATCACGCACGTCACCGAAACGCACATCCACGCGGATTACGTCAGCGGGGGCCGTGAACTGGCCGAGGCCACTGGCGCGAAGCTCTACCTGAGCGACATGGGCGACGAAAACTGGAAATATGGCTATCGCACCGCAAACACGATTCTCGTCACGGATGGCGACGCATGGCGCGTCGGCAACGTGAAGGTCGAAGTGCTGCACACACCCGGCCACACACCGGAAAGCGTCAGCTTCATGGTTACCGACACCGCCGCCACAGATAAGCCGCTGGGCGTCTTTACAGGCGACTTCCTGTTCGTGGGTGATGTTGGCCGCCCCGACCTGCTGGAAGAAGCCGCAGGCATGGTAGGCACATCAGAACCGGGCGCACGTCAGCAGTTCAAAAGCGTCGAGAAATTCAAGCAACTGCCGGATCACCTGCAAATCTGGCCCGCGCATGGTGCGGGTAGCGCCTGCGGTAAGGCATTGGGCGCGATTCCGTCCACGACGCTGGGCTATGAAAAGCTGGTCAACCCGGCCTTCCAGTTCAATCACGATCAGGAAGATGAATTCGTCGCGTGGTTGCTGGAGGGCCAACCAGAAGCGCCCTATTACTTCGCCCGCATGAAGCACGTCAACAAGGTCGGGCCGGAACTGCTGAAGGATGTGCCGCAGCCCAAGCACATGAGCCGTGCAGAACTGGATCAGGCGCTTGCCGAGGGTGCGCTGGTGGTCGATCTGCGTGACCGCGCCGACTACGCGCAGGCTTACATCCCCGGCACAATCAACATCCCGGAAAATAGCGGCGGCTGCGTGAATTACCTGGGCTGGTTCGTGGATTACAACGAGCCGCTGTACATCATCGCAGAGGCCGACAAAGTTGAACCCATCCTCAATAACTTCAAGGCCATCGGTGCCGATAACGTCGCGGGTTATGCCACACCGGAAATCGTGATCGGTGAGACGGAGCAACTGCCGCTGATGAGCGCTGTGGATGTCGCGCAGCAGCTACAGCAAAACGGCGCGTTCGTCGTGGATGTGCGCGGTGCCAGCGAATACGAATCGCAGCACATCGCAGGCGCAAAGCACATCCCGCTAGGTTATCTGCTGAAGCACCTGAACGAACTGCCGAAGGATGTAACCATCGTTACGCAGTGCGCCACCGGCTACCGCTCACAGATTGCGGCCAGCCTGTTACGTAAGAACGGCTTTGCAAATGTGGCCACACTGAACGACCCACAGACTGTATGGTCGCAGACCGTGCCCGTCGAAGAAGCGTAAGTTTAGCGAAAAGCGAGAGAGGAGTATGTATCATGGCGACATCATCCGCACAGCTTGACGCCCACAAAGCGCAGTCGTTCAACCTGAGCCGTTACTTGCCGTTCACGGATTGGCTGCTGCACTATGACCGTAAAAACCTGACTGGGGATGTCATTGCCGGGGTGATCGTCGCGGTGATGCTGGTCCCACAGGGCATGGCCTATGCATTGCTAGCAGGTCTGCCGCCGCAGGTGGGCCTGTACGCCAGCATCGTGCCCCTGATAATTTATGGGCTGCTGGGTACCAGCCGCGTGCTGGCGGTTGGCCCGGTAGCGATGGTTTCGCTGCTGGTGGCCTCTGGCATCAGCAGCCTGAACCCGGCCAGCGTAGAACAGTACATGCTCTACGCGCTGACGTTAGCGCTGTTGGTCGGCACTATTCAGCTTGGCATGGGCTTGCTGCGCGTGGGCTTCCTGGTGAATTTCCTCAGCCATCCCGTGTTGACGGGCTTCACCAGCGCAGCAGCCATCGTAATCGGCTTCAGCCAGCTTAAGCACGTGCTCGGCTTTGACGTGCCGCGTGCCGAGTTCGTTGAGCAGGTAATGCATACCGTCGGGCATCTCGGCAGCACCAACAACACCACGCTGCTGGTGGCCCTGGGCGCTATCGCTGTGCTGCTGTTCTTCAAGTATCCGCTCAAACACATCTTGCACCGCCTGAATATCTCGGACGCGCTGGCCGTGCCCCTGACTAAAACGGGGCCGCTAGCTGTCGTCATCCTGGGTACGCTGACGGTGGCGGCGCTCAGCCTGAACGCGAGCGCTGGTGTGGCCATCGTCGGTGAGGTGCCTGCGGGCCTGCCGCCGCTCACGTTGCCGTTGCTGGACCTTGACGTGCTCTCGAATCTGCTGCCGATTGCGCTGACGATCAGCTTGGTGGGCTTTATGGAGAGCATCGGCGTTGCGAAATCGCTGGCCAGCAAGCGCCGCCAGAAGGTCGATGCGAATCAAGAATTGGTGGCGCTTGGCACAGCGAACCTCGGCGCAGCCTTCACAGGCGCTTACCCGGTGACAGGCGGCATCAGTCGCTCGGTTGTGAATTACACAGCAGGCGCGAATACGGGGCTGGCGTCGCTGATTACCGCAGGCTTGATTGCCATCACCGTGCTGACCCTGACGCCCCTGTTTTACTTCCTGCCGAAAGCGGTGCTGGCGTCGATTATTCTGGTGGCCATCGTCGCCATGCTGGATTGGAAGACCTTCCTGCATACGTGGCGCTATGACAAGCTGGACGCCGTTTCGCTGGCAGTGACCTTCGGCGCGGTACTGCTGGTCAACATCGAAGCGGGTATCTTGATCGGTGCTGCAACCTCAATGGGCCTATACCTGTGGCGCACCAGCAAGCCGCATGTGGCCGAAGTCGGGCGCATCCCCGATACAGAGCACTTCCGCAACATCGAACGCCACAGCGTCGAAACCTACCCGAACCTGTTGCTGGTGCGCGTTGACGAAAGCCTGTACTTCCCGAATGCGCAATTTCTGGAAGAAACCATCCTGGAAAAAGTCGCGGATAACCCGCAAATTGACCATCTGGTGTTGATTTGTAGCGCAGTTAACTATGTGGATTCCAGCGCGTTAGCCGTGCTTGAGCAGTTGCAGCATGAACTGCGGGATGCAGGCGTTACGTTGTGTCTGGCGGAGGTCAAGGGGCCGGTGATGGATAAGCTGACCCAAATCGGCTTTGCGCAGGAAATCGGCCTAGAATGCTTCTATCTATCGACACACCAGGCTGTGCAAGCGCTGACACACAGCGCCTAGAGCACTGCCGCCGCCCCTTTACAGGGGTAGGTTTTTCGGCGGACGTGCCATTGCACGTCCCTACACAACCGCTGTAAACCGTAGGGACACCCAATGGGGTGTCCGGGGCGGTGCAAACCGCCGTAACTCAGGTACGTGTCCCATTCTCGGTCGCCAGACGTTAAAACGTCCGGCTCCGGTAAGGACAAGCCTGCTCAAGCAGGCTGTATGCACCGTGCAATAGCCCCCTTCAGGGG
>DAOTTW010000391.1:0-8665 GCA_034437615.1 Anaerolineae bacterium
AACGGTGGGATCGGGGTCTGTTGCGGGGCGTTTGCGTGCGCTGATAAGGGGGTTGCGGGCTGCAAAAGCGCTGCTGGACGGGTCAAATGCGCGTTTTCCGGCCTCGTGTCACGTTTTGGTGTGGGTCACCATGCCATGTCACAGGGTGAAAGGGCAGGCCGTGACCTGACCTTTCGGCTGGATCGCGTCCAGCGCGTGCATGATCTGCTTGCGCCGGACGTGGCGGTTTGGGGTGTGCGCTGAACAGGCGCGTCAACCAGTGGATCAGGCGATAGCGCACGTGTCTAGAAACCACCCAGGATTGTAAGCACTGATATTTGTAAAGTAATGAATGTGAGTTAGAATTGAAGTGTTTAGTTTGGTACAAGTCATATGTGTGTAGTGTAGCTTGCGGCTTGGGGAAAATTGATAGAAACGGCTCCAATCAACCAAAGCAAAAGTCGAAATTTAGCTCGAAGGATTATTGTAGCACTTATTTTTCTTGTGATCCTTTTAAAATTTGATTTGCTTGCTGGTGCCGATTTTGAGGCACTTGAAGGGGTGGCAACTGAAGCTTTAGGCATCTTTGTTGTGTGGGTTGTTCTAGATTGGTTTCGCAAAAGAGAAGCAACTGAACAACAACTTCGTCGTGATGAAGAATCTCTGCGGGGGTTCCAAGCAAGTTTGGTACGTCAAGCAAGAAGCCGCAACAACAATAATGCTTTAGATGCCATTGAATACCGACGACGATGATGATTATGGCGACGAGGGTAAACAAGAAGCCGAAGCGTAGTTTAACATCACTTCATAGTTAGGAAGGATATATGCCACAACTCCGCTTAACCGTTCAGACCATTACACCACTCTTGATGTATGGTGCCGATAACAAAGACGACCGCACAAACAACAGTATGCGCGCCGTTCCTGAGCTACGCGCCCCGGCAATGCGTGGCATCCTGCGCTACTGGTTGCGCGCTGTACTGGGGGCGCGGACGCAATTCATCAGCAAGGTGTACGAGCATGAAAGCGCGATCCTCGGCAGCACCGAAGCCGGGTCACGCGTGCGCGTGCGGGTGCAGCGCGGCAAGATGCGAGAAGAAGCGGGGCTGACCGTACTGCCTGAGCAGACACGCGGTTACAGCCTGCGTCACACGGGCTATCAGTCGGGCGGCGAATTTCGCATCACGCTCTCGACGCATCCACTGGATGTAGGCGACGTGCTGGCCGCCGATAGTAACCTGCTGAAAGCGTTGTTTCTGCTGCTGCATTTTGGCGGATTAGGGCGGCGTGCGCGGCGTGGCAGTGGCAACCTGCTGGTTCGCGAGGCAAAGGGTTACGATGGTGACCTACCTTTAGCATTAATCACCGAAGATCGCGCCATGTTATCCGAGTATTTAGCGACGGTGGCGCAGATGGTCAGTGCGGATACCGTCGGACATCGGCCTGATTTTGCCGTATTTGCGCCCGATACGGCTGTCGTCTTGTTGGGCGATGAGGTACACGACACCTACGACGGTGCGTTCCGCGAATTGTGGCGTGTGTCCGGGCCGTATCATAATGACGGTGGTATCTTCGGGGATGTGCGTCCACGACGGGCGTCGGCTATTCACATGCGCGTAGCGCAAACACAGGCGGGCTATGTCGCACAACAAACGATCCTCTACAGTGGGCATGGGCAGTGGGGGCGGATGCAAGATTATATTGCGGATTGCACGGGGCAGGGCTTTGATGTGCTGTATGGTGACACACACTGGAGGCAATGGCAATGAGCGCACTGATTGTGTTGACTATCGGCCCGGTGCAGAGCTACATCAATCAGGCACGCCGCACGCAAGATTTGTGGCAGGGTAGCCGCATCCTATCGTATCTGGCAGCCGCAGCCGTCCACCTCGACCCCAAAGACCCGGCAGCAGAGGTCATCTATCCAGCAATTGCAGCCGACCAGACGGACAACATCCCAAATCGCTTGGTGGTGCGCTGGACAGGGCTGGATGATGCAGCCAGCGCCTATGCACGCAAGATGGAAAACGCCATCCGGCAAGCATGGCGCGATGTATCGAGCAATACCATGCGTTATTTTACTGAGGGTGTCAATGCGGATGACCGCGAGCGCGTGCTGGACATCTGGCAACGGCAAGAAGATAACTGGCTAGAATGTTACTGGGTGGTTGTGCCAGAGGAGCCGCAAGCGACGTATAGCGAGAATATGCAGCAGGCCAATGATGCCTTAGGTGCGCGCAAGCTCTTGCGTAACTTCGGACAGAGCGCGGAACGTGGGCGTAAGTGCAGCATCACAGGCGAACATGAAGCCCTTCACGGTGGCGGCGATGTCGTGCAATTCTGGTCAGTGCGCCGCGACGAGCAACGTAACCTCGCGTTGCTGGGTGAGCACGAGCGCTTGAGCGCCATCGCCACAATCAAGCGCTTCGCCCACGAGCCATCCAGAAATAAACCATTGCACTTCCCGCAGCGCTTCCCGTCGACGAGCAGCATTGCTGCTGCCACATTCCGCTATGGCCTGCTCCAAGCAATCGCGGATGATGGTAAAAACACAACACGGCTAGAGCAGGCGCTACGTACCTATATTGACGCGCTGCTTGCCATGTTCCGGTCGCCCAATCAATTGTTTTTCACGCGAGAAGGCGGAACCAACCCGGAATACTTTGGTCAGATCGAGGCGACAATCCCCGCTGACGTGCTACAACGGGAACTCATTCAGCAGTTCCGCAGCATCGACGGCGATTTTCTATTTGAAGATACCCTCTTGAGCAAGATGATAGAGGAATACAGCCGCGATACACCGAGTCAAGCCGATCTACTGCGGGCGCGTGCAGCCTTAGCCGACCTGCTGCGGGCGGCGTCTGATCTGGGTATCGTCGCGCCACAGCCCTATCTTGTGATTTTGTCGATGGATGGCGACCACATGGGCAAGACGCTGGGCACGCTGCGAAACGCTGAGCAACACCGGGGCTTTAGCGAGGCATTGGCAAATTTTGCGCGTAAAAATGTGGCTACAATCGTGGAGCAAGACGCGCTGGGGCGGGTCGTTTACGCGGGTGGCGACGATGTGCTAGCTTTGTTGCCTGTCAGCGATGCCTTGACGGTTGCCGAACGGCTGCGCAAAGCGTTTCAGGATGCAATGGCAGCGACAGGTATTCGCAACCATGAAGGCGAGCCGTTAACGGCCAGCACCGGGCTAGCTTATGTGCATCATACGCATAATCTGCAAGCGGCAGTTGAAGCCGCCAACGGTGCACAGAAAACCGCTAAGAAACGCTTTGAGCGTGATGCCGTCGCTGTGGCGTTTTTGCGGCGCTCTGGTGAGGCACGACACATGGGCCACAAATGGCAGGTTGAAGCCAATGACACGCCAATCCTTCAAACCGTCGCGGAACTTGTCGGCGCGTTTTCGGGCGTTTTGGCGCGGCAATTGCCACAGGATATATTGCGCATGACGTACAGCATGGCCACAGACGGCGTGCCGCAGGCCGCACGCGAAGCCGAACTCGTGCGCGTGCTCAAGCGGCGTTTGCCCGAAGGTCGTCAGGCTGAGGCCGTAACGCTAGCAGCAAGCATCTATGCTTTGCTGAAGGTGCCGCCACTGACCGACATCGAGAAACGCTGGGAAAATATGCAGTATTGGCTGGAACTGGCGCGTTTCGTCTCACAGACGACACCGGAACCAAATGCAGAAGGGGCCACCGTATGACCTGGGTTGAGATTCGTGCGCGGGATGTCTGGTTATTCCGCGATGGTAAGCCCTTCGCCGCCGGAGAAGACCACAGCGCAACCAGCATGTTTCCGCCGACACCGCTGACGCTGGCAGGGGCCTTGCGGCAGAAAATTTCGGTCAGCTTAGGTGTCAGCTTGCGGCAGTACCGGGCTGGCAAAACAGAGGCCGCCCGCAAAGCCATCGGCTACATCGGCAAACATGGCGATATGCAGCAACCGGGGCAGTTCAAGCTGCGCGGGCCTTTCCTGAGCGTGCGTCTGGACGAGAAAACACTGCTACCGCTTTTGCCTGCACCTGCCGATCTGGTCAGGCACGAAGACACAGGGATCATGCAAATTTTGCAACCCCAAAAGGTGACTTGGGCGAGTGACCTGGCTACCGATATGCACTTCCCGGCGGTTATGGCCGGATACGAGAATATGCCGGGTCATTGGATGCCCGCCGCTGACTTTGATCTGTATCTTGCTGGCATGACACCGGATTCAGGCACCTATGCCCAGCTACCCCCACCAGACGAGCGACCCAACCTACACAAAGCCTACACAGACGGCAAACGCATCTTTTCTGCCAGCTTCATCTATGACAAAGAGGGCCGCTTCGGTGTGGCGACGGACGCCCAGACCAGCTTTCGTGAGGAAGGCCAACTCTTTCAGGTGCAGTTTGTCCGTCCGCAAGTCGGTATCAGCTTGCTGGCCCATGTGGATGATGCCATCCCCGCCAAACATCTCGCAGGCGAGATGACCATCGGCGGTGAACAACGTCAGGCAACGGCGATGGTACTCAAGCAGCCTATTGACCTGCCATCGCGTTCTATCGCAGGTCAATTTAAGGTCGTTCTGTTAACGCCTGCCTATTTTAAAGACGGTTGGCAGCCAACAGACGGCAATTGGTCGACGGTGTTCGGGCGGGCGGTCACATTTCATGGTGCCGTGCTGCATCGTCCACAAAAGATCGGCGGCTGGGATATGTCGCAGGGACGCGCACGCGAGATGCATAACTACGTCGCGCCGGGCAGCGTCTATTACTTTGAGATTGATGAGCCGTTCACTGGCCCGCTGGCCTTCACGCAATCACCACCCGACATCAACGCTGGCGTGCTTGGCTTCGGACAGTACGCTATCGGCACATGGTAACCACGATTATCGAACATCACATCAGGACAGATATCACATGGACGCTCGCAAGCAAATTTTGTATATATACACTGAAACGCCCACGCATGTCGGCACGGGTGTCGGCCTTAGCGCGGTCGATTTGCCGATCCAGCGTGAGAAACACACGGGTTATCCGCTGGTACAGGCATCCGGCATCAAGGGTGCGTTACGTGACACAGCAGAAAACGCATTACGGCAAACAGACGATGGCGAAGCGCTCATCCGCAGCATCTTTGGCGGGGCCAGCGGTGACCCCAACGAGGACTTCGCCGGGGCGATGTCGCCTAGCGATGCCCGCATCTTGTTGTTTTCGGTGCGGGCGCTGAAAGGCGTCTTCGTCTGGATTACCTCGCCCACCGTATTACAACGTTTCAAGCAGGAAACCGATGCCCCCAAAGCACCACAAGTACCTGATGAGGCCGCGCAGGTCTCCGACGTGGGATTGCTGGTGAATGGTAACGCGCTCATGCTGGAAGAATTCACCTATGACGCGCAACAGACCAACGCAGCAAAAGCGTGGGCGGATTACTTCGCGCAGCACGCTCTGCACCCGGACACAGACGACTATTGGCAGCGACGCTTGCAGACACATCTCGTCATTTTGCCGGACGATGAATTTCGCGATTTTGTGCGCTACAGTACAGAGATCACCACACGCATCCACATTGACGACGTGAAGAAGACCGTCAAGCAGGGCCAGCTTTTTACACAGGAATTGCTGCCCGCCGATTGTCTGTTGTACTCGGTTGTACACGTTACGGGGTCACGCGATGAAAAACTAGGAGCTAAAACCGTTGTCGAGGCTTTACGAGACGCAATCGGTGATCGCATACAGATTGGTGGTGATGAGACGGTCGGCAGGGGTCGTGTACGCCTGAACTGGCAGGCGACACCACAGCAGGAGGCAGCAAATGGCCAGTAAACGCCAAACACTCGAACAAGCCCGCGCTGCTGCCGCCTGGGATGACATCGAAATTGTAGACAAGCAGCACAAGGGACAACAACCGAAGTATGGTACGCTGGCGCGTAAGCTCCCGGCAATGATCCAGATTAACGGCCTCGGCACGACGCTCGCTTTCCTGCTGGCGAAAGGTAAGCGTAAGGCTGACGATGGGCACACCCTGATTTTCAAACACATTTCGGTTTGGGTGCTCGCTCAACTCAAGCAGACCAAATCGTACGATGACCTCATGGCGCTGGTGCGTGATGTCGAGACGGATGTGTATCGACGCGCCACAACCGAAGCAATCGAATACGGCATCTGGCTTAAGCGCTACGTAGAAGCAAAGGACTGGGGTAGCGCAGAAGGGGACGATGAGCGATGAGCAACGATGCGCTACCGCGTGCAGCGCGTGATCTGCTGGCGCATTACCTGGGCGACTGCCAGAACCTCGGCCTGATACTGGATAAATTCGCGCCCTGGGCGGCTGATCGGCGTGGCAATTGGGATTTAACCATGCGGAGCACCATCCGGCGCGGGGGCGAGAATCGCATCCAGACCCTTACAGGTGGCGAGGCCAAAGGCCTATGGCTCAGCACGAGCCGCAATGCGCTACGAGGTGAAAGCCCCTCACTTTTTGAAAGCACACGCACCGACGCGGCGTTGATGCGAGCAGGTCAAGCACGCTGGCTAGAGATGGTGAAGGCAGCAAAGGGCCGCGCCTTCACGCTGGAAACCACTGAACGGCTGATTGCGGGTCTGGGGGCGTCGCATGTGCTGGAAACCGCCATTACACTGCAACGCAATACGGGTCTACCATACCTACCGGGTAGCAGCGTTAAGGGGTTGGCGCGTGCCTGGGGCTTGATTGAATTGGCGGCGCAATTGGGTATCAAGCTGGCTGAACAGGTCAAAGCAGACGCTAAAGACAAAGAACCGCAATTCGCGCTGAATGCCCTCGCGGATGTGCTGATGTCTGAACCCACTGAGACGTTATCAAACGCCTTGCAGAAATTGCGCCCGGACATATCCGAAGATGCCGAAGCGTACATTCAGTGGTTCCGCCTGATCTTCGGGTGGCAGGGTGAGGCGGGTGCAATCAGCTTTGCCGATGCCATCATCTACGCGGGCGATGCAGCGCCCGGATACACGGCTGATGTCATGACGCCGCATTACGTCAACTACTACACGGAAAACGGCGGTCAGGCACCAGCGGAGGACGATAACCCCAATCCAGTGTCGTTCATCGCGCTGGAACGCGGGCAGACCTTCGCATTTGGTTTGCTGCCGCGTGCAGGGGCCTTCACTATTTTTGATCCGTCAGAGCGTGCAGAGAGGCAGGCAACAGCGCTAGATGTGGTTACGGATTGGTTGACAAAGGCACTGACGCAAATGGGCATTGGCAGCAAGACGGCTGCGGGTTATGGCTTCTTCCGCCGTAAGTCGTTGCGGACCGTCGCTGATGGTGGTTAGGTCTCAGCCAAGGAGCCGCAACGATGGCTGAGGTTGCATCTGTGACGTTGGTATTGCAACCACAACACGACGCCCGTCTGCCTGCGTGGTTGGGCCGGGCAGCGCAGGCACATTTCTTGGATACACTGCGCCAGGTCAAGCCGGAATTCTCAGCGGCCATCCACGATGCCAACGGCGCGAAGCCCTTCACCAGCAGCACATTGATCGGCGCACGCAAAGAAAAAGCAGGCGATACGATTCTGGTGCGCACAGGTGACACGCTACGCCTGCGCTACACCACGCTGCACCCCGGCCTGACAGCCGTTTTCAAGCATGTCATGTTGCCTCGCTGGGCCGACGCGACAATCAGCCTGCATGAGCAACCGCTGCACGTGCTGGATGTGGTGACCGACAGTGCGAACGGTTCCTGGGCGGATCAAGCGGATTACGTGCAACTGGTCGATGACGCGCCGACGACGCGCAACGTCACGCTCAGTTTCAGTTCACCGACAGCCTTTAAGCGCAGCAGGGGCGAATTTACGCCCCTGCCACAACCCGAACTGGTCTTCAGCAGTTTGCTAGATCGTTGGAATGCCTTCGCGCCCTTTCGCTTGCCCGATGCGCTGTATGATCTGGTACATACAAATGTGGTGATCCAGCACGCAGACATCCAGACGCAGACCCTGAGCTTTGCGCGTGGTCGCAAGGGGACGATCACGGGCTTCACAGGCAAGGCAACCTATCGCTTCGCCTGCGACGAGGAAGCGCGCCGCTACCTGCACGCTCTGGCGGCCTTCGCTAAGTATAGCGGCGTCGGCGTCAAGACATCCATTGGCATGGGGCAGGTACGGGCCTTATGAGCAAGCCTGTACTACTAGTCACGCTAGGCCAGTGTCCCGAAGCGGTTACCGTCGCGCTGGATGTACTCTTGCCGCGCTATCACTACGACGAAATCGGCGTCGTGCATACAGACCCCACGTATTCGGGCATCGCAGCGGCCTATCGGGAGCTGCTACCGCGTTTACATGCGGATTATCCAGCCTGTGATATTACAGCACATGAACTGCGCAGCAGCGACGGCAAGCCTCTGCTGGATATCACCGACCAGGCCAGCGCCGAAGCCTACTTTTATGGTCTGGCTGAGGTTATCCGGGCGTATCGTCAACGCTACATCCCGGTGCATCTGTTGGTCTCCGGTGGACGAAAGGCGATGAGCATTTACGCTTGGCAATACAGCAAAAACTGCTTTTTATGGCGAAAGCACACGCCGCTACAGCGGCATCACCATTCGCGCAGCGGACAAACAGCTTCGCCAGCGGCGCAAGCTAAGCCCGCTACAGCGGGCATCCCACACGCAGTGTGGCGCGGCGTTTAGCCGTGCTACCACTTCCGGATGCCTGCTGCCCC
>DAOTTW010000392.1:0-12074 GCA_034437615.1 Anaerolineae bacterium
CATCCTGGCTGAGGCTGAAGCCGAATATGCGCGGGTGGAGTCCGAACTCAGCGCAAAGCTGGCGTAGAATCCCTATTCCACACGCCAGCCGCTGGCTTTAGCCAGTGGCGACACACACAGACTGGCCTGAGTCGTTGCGGAATGTGGGTCATCACTCCGCTTGCATATTTGCGGATGATTATAGCAGCCCACACGCATTCTGCAAAATCTCGTGCAGACTTTTTGCAATTTACAAGAAAAATTGCTAGCATATGCGGGACCCGAAAAGACTATGATTGCAGAGAAGTCCATGCAATGAAGAAAATCGCTATATTTTTGCTCATTTGCCCGCTGGCTTGGCCTGCGCTGGCGCAGGACGACGAACCGACGACGCTGCGTTGGGGCTTCATGGCAGACGATTCAACCTTCAACACTGTTACACAATCCGACGCATCAGCAGGTGATGCCTAGTTATGTCCGGCACGATCACGGTACGCGAACTGCACACGATGCCAGAACTCACGACATGTGTGCAGTTGCAATATGACATCTGGGGTATCACCCCCGGCAACAACACGTCGTCCTACATCATGAATGCAGCCATCCACAACGGCGGAGCCGTACACGGGGCCTACAGCGATGATACCCTTGTTGGCTTCTGCTTCGGCTTCGCCGCCAAACGCCCAGAGGGCTGGCTGCTGTGGTCGCATATGGCCGGGGTGTTACCGGGCTATCAGGGGCAAGGCATTGGCCGCAAGCTGAAGTTCGTACAGCGTACATGGGCCGCCGAAAATGGTTACAGCGCCATCGGCTGGACCTTCGACCCGATGCAGGCTGGCAATGCACGCTTCAACCTGCGGCACCTGAATACAGTGGCCTTTTACTTTCATCCCAACCACTACGGTGAGATGAACGACGCGCTGAATCGCGGTTTGGCCAGCGACCGCCTGGAGGCGACATGGTACACAGCCGACGATGACTTGCCCGACTTGCGCGACGACAACGAAGAGAAAACAGCGCTCGTCACCGCTGCCGAGGTGTCGTCATTGCCGCAAAGCTGGGATGCACCCGCATACACAATCGAGATTCCGCAAAACCTGAACGACCTGAAGCGGCGTGACCTGCAAGCCGCAACGGATTGGCAGACTGCTGTCCGCGAGGCATTGACAGCGGCCTTCGCGAACGGTTATGCTGCCGTCGATTTTCAGACGCAGGATGCGCGGTGTTACTATGTGCTACGCCGCCACAGACCTCATCTATAGAAAGTGATAGATTAACCACATGAAACCAATGACGATTCAAGCGATCAAACTGCACCCCATTGCTGTGCCTTTTGTCTCGCCTTTTCGTACCAGCTTTGGCGAGCAGACCTTCAAGGCGGGGATGCTGATTGAATTAACGACATCCGATGGCATTGTGGGCTGGGGCGAAGCCTCCGTCGAGCTTTGGCCTGGCTATGGCTACGAGACGATAGGCACCGCCGAGCACATCATGGGCGATTTTCTGGCCCCGGCGTTGGTTGGCAAGACCATCGACAATCCAACGGATACACCTGCCCTACTTGCGGCCTATCGTGGCCACCACGAGAGCAAAGCCGGGTTAGAAACTGCGGTGTGGGATGCCTGCGCCCGCACGAACGACATGCGCCTTGCGGATTTATTCGCCAGCTACCTGCCCGCAGGCCATACGCCACGCCCTGCCGCGACGGTCGGTGTGAGCATCGGCATTCAACCCACCTTTGAGGAGACGATCAGTGTCATCCGCACACGGCTTGAGCAAGGCTATCAGCGCATCAAGCTGAAGATCAAACCAGGTTGGGATGTTGATTTAGCCCGTGCAGTCCGCGAAGCGTTGCCCGACGCGACAGTGATGCTGGACGCCAACAGCGCCTATACGCTGGCGGATGCCGAGTACCTCAAGCAACTGGATGCATTCGACCTGCTGATGATCGAGCAACCGTTGGCCTACGATGACATCTACGAGCACTCCAAGCTGAATCAGGTTGTGCAGACGCCGCTGTGCCTGGACGAAAGCATTAAGACAGCGGGTGATTTGCGCGTCGCGCTGGAACTAGGCGCGATTGACATTCTGAACTTGAAGCCTGCGCGTGTCGGTGGTTACACCGAAAGCCTGAAAATCTACGAAATTTGCGTCGAGCACGAGCTACCTTTGTGGATTGGCGGCATGTTGGAGGTTGGCATCGGGCGTGCGGCCAACGTCGCCTTTGCTGCGTTGCCGGGTGTGACGCTACCCTGCGACATTTCGGCAACCGAGCGCTACTTCGACCCCGACATCAGCGAGCCGCCCTTCGTTCTGAACGACGACAGCACGCTCAGTGTGCCGGATGGCCCCGGCACAGGCGTCGAGGTCATCCGCGAGCGCGTCGAAGCAGCCGAGGCATACTGGCGAGAAAACTCACCCTACAAGGCCCTGCGCAGGGCAATTGCCCCATGACCCACATTCCGTAACTACTCAGGTAGGCCCATTTTGCCCGCAACTTGGCCCTCACCCCCTCAATCCCCCTCTCCCAACCGCCGCTACGCGGCTAGGAGAGGGGGAAGCAAGCCGTTTAAAGCCCCTCTCCCAGTGCCAAAGGCGCGTTCGGGAGAGGGGTTTGGGGTGAGGGCCAATTCGCGGGCAAAATGGGCCTACCTGAGTAGTCACATTACTAGCTAGACCCGAAGATCAGCCCCGGAATTTCACGCAGCTTCGGCACCTGCCCCGCCAGCAGCGTCTGCACCCGGAAAAGGCGCGCCGCCATCCACATCATACCCACCACGCTCAGCGCCAGTAACGCAAGGCTGATGATAACTTCAAGCGGCGGCACACTGGATAGCGTCAGGCGCATAATCATCGACAGTGGCGCGGTTATCGGGAAGATGCTCAGGCCGATGGGTAGCGCTGCGCCGGGTGTCTCTAGGAAAAGCGAGAAGAAGTAAAACGGGATAATCACCGGGAAGACGATCAAACCCGCAAACTGTGGCCCCTCACGCATCGAATTCGACAGCGCACCGATACCCGCGAACACCGCCGCAATCAACAAATAGCCGAGCACATAGTACATCAGCATCAGCGGCAGCACACCCACAGGCAACTGCAAGCCCGTAAATGTGGCTAACGTCGCGAACGCCTCCAATGTCCCGGCCACATTCAGCAATAGCACAATCGCCACGCCCCACACGAGGATTTGGAACAGGCCGAGCAAGCCCACCCCCAGAATTTTGCCTGCGAGCAAATCAAAGGGGCTGACAGACGAGATGAGCACTTCAATCAGGCGGTTTTCTTTCTCCTGGATCACGCTCTGCATCAAGTAGCCGTTCGTGAAGAACACACCCATGATGAAAACGAAAGCGAAAAGCTGAATCCCGAAGATGTCGGCATCTTCGTTCTGCGCTTGCCCGTCCGTATCGCCCTGCCGCAGCAGATTGAACTCCTGGAATTGTGCTGGGTTGCGCAAGCGTGCGATCTGCGTTGGCTCAAGCTCCGGCGCGAGCACCAGATAGGCCAGTTGCTGCATTGGCGCGGCGTTCAACGCAACCGAAAAGCCCGGCTGATGCATCCGCACCGTTGTGTTGTCCGGGTAATCTGCTGGAATTACATAGAAAACGTCAATTTCAGCAGCTTGCAGGGCTGCACGGGCGGCTTCAATATCCACATACGGCAGCATACGCGCTTGCAGCGGCTCCGGCACCGTGCTGAACAGGCCAGAATTATCGACAAAACCGGCTGTCTGGATGCCCTCAAAGTCGAAAAGGTCTTCAAGCTGATCCTGTTGCTCTTGTTCTTCATCCGCGCTCTGTGTGCTGATGAAGTTGTAGCCCAACATCAGCACCAAGACCAGCAACGGCAAGCCGAATGTAGTGAATAGAAAGCCCTTGCGTTGCAAGTTGCGCCATAGCTCATAGCGGAAAATCTCGTAAATGTTGCGCGTATTCATGCCTCTGCTCCCATCTGATGCTGATTATTGCGCTCTGCTCGGCCTTTGCCCGTGTCGGCTTCCGCGATGACGCCCATATCAGGCCGACCACGCAGCACCCGCAGCAACGTCTTGAACGATACACTTTGACCATACAGCAGCAGCGCCCAGCGGAATATCTTCGCGGAAGCCCAGACGATAAACACACCCGACGCCAACAAAATGCCGATGCTCAGCAAGAATTGCTCAGGTGGCACACTCCCAAACGCTGAACGTAAGATCATCGCTGTGCCAGAGGTGAACGGGACCAGTGACAGAATTGTGGGGATGGTGCCATCGGCATCAGTCATAAACTGGATGATGACGAAGAACGGCACCACCGCCAGCAGGCTCAAAATACCCGCGACCTGACGGCTTTCCTGCTCACCATCCACAACCGCGCCGACACCAGCCAACACACTGGCATACAGGAAGTACGTCAGCACAAAATACAGGAACGCTAACGCGATCAGGTCTAGCGGGAACTGGATGGATTGCAGCAGTTCCGTGTTACCGAAAACGACAAAAGCCAGACCGCCCAGCACAGCCCACACGACCAACTGCACCAGGCCAAGTGCGCCCAGGCCAAACAGTTTACCCGTCAATAGCTCTATCGGGCGAATGCTGGTAATCAGCACTTCGATAATACGGTTCGTCTTCTCCTCCACGATACCGCTCATCAGGAAGCCGCTTGTGAGTTGTAGCGCCATGACAAACACGAACGAAAAAATTACCGGGACGATGAACAGGCCGAGAAAAGCCGTAACGCCATTGAGTTCGCGCCCAGTATTCTCCAGGAAGATTATGGTATCAACCGGATCACGCAAGAATTCGGTGGATAAGTCAGATGCTATCGTGCTGGCGACTGCACGCCCCAGGACAAGCTCAATGTCGTCTTCGACTTCGTTGGGCATAGAGCCGTTGCCGTAGAATTCCACGCGCCCGTTTGCCTGATAGGTCTGCGTGATGACGAAATAAGCATCAATCGCCTGCGCATCCTCCAGCGCTGCACGCGCCGCAGCCGCATCAGCATACGCTACGAAATAGTCGGGCAATTCCACGTCTGCGGTCAACACCTGCGCCGCATCGACATAGCCCAGCGACTCGACCGTGTTGCTTTCTTCGGATGCAATCGTCACCAACAGCACAATGCCAATCAGGACGATCATGAACAGCGGTGCACCAAAGACCGCATATAGAAACGACGGCCTCTTGATATTCGTGATGAATTCGTGTTGCGCAACTAACCAAATGGCGTTCATGCAGCCGCTCCTTCGTCGTCTGTATCGGGTTTACCAGTAGCGTTCGTCTTGATCGCGCCAGCGTCGAGCTTCTGTTGCACCTGCGAGACGTCCGCACTTTCGCCCGCCACCTGAATGAAGATTTCGTCCAGGGTCGGCACAGCCAATGAAAAGCGCTCAATCGTCATCGCCTCTGATTGTGCAATGGCGCTCAGCACGTCGTCTGCTGTCGCATCGTCCTGTAAATGCAACATTGTGCCATCACGCCCCAGGTCTTCGGTGCGCGTCACACCTGGCAGGCTGTCCCAGTCGCCTTGCCCACTGACGATGATGGCATGTAGCGCGTATTGCTTGCGGATGTCGTCAACCGGACCGTATAGCTTGCGCTCACCCCGGCTAATCATCAGCATCCGGTCGGCCATCTCTTCGACCTGATTCATCTGGTGCGTACTCATCACAATCGCGCCGCCCTGGTCGCGGAATTCAGTCAGCAGGTCTTTAATCACGATGCGGTTCACCGGGTCTAGGCCGCTGAACGGCTCATCAATGATAATCAGGTCCGGCTCATGCATGATCGTGGTCACGAACTGCACCTTTTGCTGCATACCCTTGCTGAGTTCCTGCACCTTGCTATGCGCGTGCTCTGCCAGATCGACCTTATCCAGCAATGACAGTGCTCTCTTATAGGCATCCTTGCGCGAAACGCCCTTCAGACGCGCTAAGTACGCCATCATCTCCGCAACCGGCACATTTTTATACAGCCCGCGTTCCTCCGGCAGATAACCGACGCGGCTCGTAACGCCACTGCCCGCCTTTTCACCCAACACAGTGATCTTGCCCTGGTCAGGCTTGATAATATCCAGAATCATGCGAATCGCTGTGCTCTTGCCTGCGCCGTTCGGCCCCAGCAAGGCAAAAATTTCGCCCTTCTGCACGTCAAAGGACAGGTTGCGCACTGCCTGAAAATCGCCGTACCATTTCGATATGTTATCTACAGCAATCGCTGTTTGTGTGTTCACGCTTTTACTCCTTTTTTGTTCGGATGATACACGACGCATTTTAGACAAGGCTTTTCCAGCTAAAAAACAAGTGCTGATCCATTCCGTGTAGTCTACGTGTCTCACCCTGTCTGCGTTGCAAAAATTACAACAGGTGTGCCAAAAGGTTAAGGGTATAACAGCGCACCAAAATGTCAAGTTGCATGACAAGCGCGGCATGGTACACTTAACTTCAGTTACTTCTCAACGTTTGTATCGGATTTGTAGCACTATAATAGAAGCGATCCTTAAGGGTTCAACAAGACTGCATCAAGGGTTATGCACAGGCCAACAACACCCCGACAGCAGCACAAAGGAAACGGAATGGAGTATCTTCATGAGCAAAACAGTCCTGGTTGTCGATGATGAAATTGGTGCCTTGACCCTGATCGGCATCATGCTTGAACGCGGTGGCTTTGGCGTCCAAAAGGCAAAAAGTGCAGAGACCGCGCTAAGCACACTCGACGAACACACCCCGGACCTCATCATCTTGGATGTCATGATGCCCGGTATGGACGGCATTGATTTATGCAAAGTCATTCGTGAGCGCGACGACACCAGCGCGACCCCTGTACTGATCCTATCCGCACGCGGGGACGCTGACAGCGTAATGCGTGGTATGGAGGCAGGCGCAAATGATTACCTGCCGAAGCCGATCCTGCATCATGATCTCGTCACAAAAGTGAAGAACATCATCGCACAAAGCGAAAGCGTCTAATGCATCTACCAAACTGGCGCACTTGTAGGGACGTGCTTGTGCACGTCCACCGGACACCCAAAAGGGTGTCCCTACATTGCATGTGATTACGCCGCGTATAGCTCCCGATAGACACGGTAATTCCGATAGATAAAGCGCACATAGGCCCGTGTGCTGCTGATCGTAATGGCCGTCATGAATAAATCCGGGTCGCCGCCCGATAGCGCCAGCCAGTCAATCGCACGGCCCGGCCCCGCGTTGTAACCCGCCAGCGCTGCGGTCACATTGCCATCAAAGCGCCGCAACTGCTCATCCAGGTAAAACGCCCCGAACGAAATGCCAGCATAAGCCCGATACAAATCGCTATGCTGATAGTCCGGCCAGTTCAGTTGCTCCGCAATGTATTGCCCCGTCGCTGGTACGACCTGCGTCAGCCCTTTTTCCGCCGCGCCACCATCGACATTGGTGTTAAACAGGCTCTCGTGGCGGATCAGCGCCAGCATCAGCAGCGGATCAAGGCCAGGGGCACGCTCTTGGACGACATCCACGTAATACGCCGGAAAGCGCAAACGGGCAATATAGGGCGGCACGTCCAGCGTCGGCACGCCAGAGGCAATAATCAGGTCCGCAGCCGCCACAATAGACGACCTATACGCCCCAATATCCCGCAGATACACAGCCAGCCGATACATCGTCAGCGCGTCGTTGTTATCCCGTGCATCGTCCAGCAAAGAGTCAAATTCAGCGAGCGCTTCATCGTATGCGCCTACTGCCCATAATTCCTGCCCCCGCACGATACGCGGGTTATCTTCGATGTCCGCAGGCAAAGCGGCTAAATCACCCTGCGCGGTGATGTTAAATGTTCGGCGCATCCAGGCTTCAGCAGCTTGCTTTTCGGCGGCTTCATCAAATGCAAATTGCAGTTGCACGGGCGGCGTAAATGGTTCGCGGTTCTGCTGTAGATCCGTCGCACGCGCCGCAAAATAGCTGTCGGGCGCGGCCTGTATCGCCAGCTTAAAGGCTTCGCTGGCTGTGCTGGCGTCCCCGCGCTGCTGCGCCAAACGCCCCACCCACATATAGGCTGCTGCACGGTCATCACCGCTGCCGATGGCGGCTATGCGCCCATACAGGTTTTCGGCAATATCCCATTGTTCGTTGCGCACCGCCGCCGATGCCGCCAGAAACAGCCCGTTCGTGGTCCAATCGTCGTCGGGATACTGCTCTGCCATGCGAACGAACACCTCACGCGAGCGCACCGGATCGTTATTAGTGCCGTATAGATAGCCCGCACGCCACAGCGCCTCCGCCCCTGCATCCGCCAGATAGCCATAATTATCCGCGATACTTAAATACGTGCTGATAGCCTGTGGGATGTCACCCGCGAGAAAGCGCGTGCGGCCCTGCTCTAACAGCGCATCCCCAAACAGCGGATCACCCGGATACACATCAATAATGGTCTGGAAGGCAATCTGTGCCGCAGACGAATTGCCGACTTCGCGGTAGGCACGCCCCAGCAGCAGATACAATTCTGCTGGCACGTCCTGCGCTGGCACCTGCGACGTGTGCGCGTTAAACGCTTCGATGGCTTCCGCGTAGGCACCATACGTATAGGCGATGCGCCCGCGCTGCCATGCATCCACGTTGATGCCGTTTTCTCGCAGGATTTGCAGCGCTGAATAGGCCGCTGTCGTCTCTGGATACTGCTGCACAATCCGCTGTGCCCGTTCGATGGCGGCTTCGCTGCGTCCAGCACGCCTATAGGCGTTGGCTGCATAGCCCTCAATCGTCGCTCTGTAGGCTGTGTTACGCGCAACGTTCAGAATCGCGTCGTACTGTGCAACCGCGTTTTCGGTTTGGCCCAGGTCCATGTAAATCTGCGCCACCTTCTCGCGTAAGACCAGGCTTGGTACCAGGCTACGGTTCGCATCAATCGCCAGCCCATAGGCTGCTAGCGCATTCGGTGTATCGCCCACAGCCAGCTTCGCATCTGCAATACGCTCATAGGCATAGCTATCAATCAGGCCAGGGCGCATCGCCAGAAATTGCTCAAAATCCGCGATGGCTTGCAACCAATTGCCCAGGCCGAGATGCGCGTCACCCCGCAGGAAAAACGCCTGTGAGCGGCGCGAGTCATCCCCGAAGTTGTCGATGAAGGTCGTCAGCGCGTTAATCGCATCGCTAAATAGCCCTTCTCGCAAGGCCGCCTGACCCAGCTTAAAGCCAGCGTCGGCGCGGGTGGCCTGTGGTACATCCGCCGTATTCAAGATCGCCCGATATTGCTCGACTGCACGCTCAAAATAGCCGTTATGCAAAAGCCGATCCGCCGCTGCCAGTTGTTCGCTAACGGGCAGATTGCTTGTCGGCAAGGTGGGTGCGGCTTGTTCAGGCGCGGGCTGCTGCGGTGCCTGCGCCAATTGCACGGGCTGCTGTGGCGTAACAGTAGGCTGTGCAACAACGCTTGCTGTTTCGGCATCGGTGTTTGCTGTCGCCGTCACATAGATCACCCCATCGGCGTCGGGGGTCGGCAAGGGTGATGTCGCTGTGATGAAAATCACGTTGTCTGCGTTCGGGGTCGGCAATTGCGGCTGCGTCAGGTTACAAGCGGTCAGGGCCAACAGGGGCAGCAAAAATATCAGCTTGGGCATGGGCGATCAATCATATCTATCGGCTACGAGCTAAGTGCGCACATTATCCGAAGCGCAACGTGCATCTGTCAATGCTGGCCGCCCATCGTTCGCTGAACGCTTACTCCACGTTCTCCGCTGATAAATCACCACCTAGCCAGGGGATGCCATAGCCGATAACCAAGTGACCCGCTTCAGCCAGCGCTTTGCCCAGGCTATCCGTATCCTGAAACGGCCACCAATGATCCGCAGAGGGCAAAATAGCAACGCCGAAGTCCGCCACCACCAACTGTGGCAGCGTGCGCCGCGCATAATCAGGGTGCTGGCTGGGCTTGCCACCAGGGTTATCAGCACGAATCAGCGTGACCTGAAAGCGTGAGGGCCGGCTGGGTGCCCACGCCGTATCGCTATAGACCAACACCTGAAATTCCACGATGCCATACAAGCCCTTATGCAGCGCTTTACGATAGCGAAACTGGCCGTTGATCCACTTCAGCGGCATCTGTTCCAGTTCATAGCCTGCCGCGCTGAACGCCTGCCCTAGCACCGTTTGCAGGATGGCCTTGAAATAGTCTTGCAGCGATTGTCGTTGTTGCATAGTTATAACTCACCATACGAGCGTAATATTGTTTCTCCGGCATCACGTACATCCTCATCTGCATTGGCCATCGCACGTTTAGCCAAACGTTTTGCGTGGTCATCGCTAATCTGTTGGTACGGCGTCAGTAGCGACCAATATGTTTCGTCGTCGGCCTGTTCATCTGCTGCTGCTAACAGTGGCTCCGCATCCGTCTCAATATGTTGCACCAACCACGCTCGCGGTATCTTTAGAATCAGGTTTTGCGTCGTCTCTGTCTGCCCATGAACAGAACTTGCGATGGCCAGCAGTTCAGGCAACAGATCTTTCAAATCATCAGTTGCAAGCAGTAACTACTCAGGTACGTGTCCCATGCTCAGTCGCCAGACGTTAAAACGTCCGGCTCCGGTAACGACAAGCCTGCTCAAGCAGGCTGTATGCAGCGTGCAATAGCCCCCTTCAGGGGGGTTGGCCCTGTTCTCAAGGGTAGGTTTTTCATGATTGACTGTATTTTATGGCGGCTGACGCCGCCCCGGACACCCCATTGGGTGTCCCTACGGTTCACAACAGGTTTGTAGGGACGCGCCACTGGTGCGTCCGCCGCACAGGAACAACGAAAAACCAAATACCTACCCCTGAAAAGGTTGGCCCTGCGGCAGCCAGTGGTGACACACACAGACTGGCCTGAGTAGTTACAAAAAATCGGCTTGCTGTCCAGCTTTTACTGGTTGCCAATCGTAACCCAAAATGCGCGGATCACGTGGGCTTTCTCGATTACCGAAAGCAAATAGGTCTGGTCGTTTTTCGTCACTCATCCGATTAACGCCTCGATCTCTGCCCGCACGTCGCCATCGTCATCCCGATCATACAGAGCAGTCAGCAGCTTATCCGCGCCATCACCCATCAAGCGCCACAAGCCCCAGGCGGCATGGCCCCGCACCAGCGCACTTTCATCATACAGCAATTGAATCAGATACGGGATGAGCGCAGGGTCAGCGCTGTTGCCTGCTGCGATGCAGGCATTACGCACCAAACGCGCACGCTTAACCCGCTCTATCGGCGTGCCCTGATAGCGCTGCTTAAACGTCGCATCATCCAGCGTCAACAAATCGCTGAGGTGCGGTGCAGCACGCTCATAGGCATTATCAGCAGTAGGCATCAATGCCGGCTCCTGCGTTGGCGTGCTGAAGCGCTGAAATGGGCACACATCCTGACAAATATCACAGCCAAACACCCAGTTACCAAAATCAGCGCGTAAGTGGCGGTCAATCCAGCCCTTGTTTTCTATCGTGTGGTAACTGATGCAGCGTCGTGCATCCAACACATACGGCTCTGGAAACGCATCCGTCGGGCAGGCACGCAAACAGCGCGTACAGGTGCCGCACATCGTCGCCCGGTGCGGTTGATCGTACACATCTGCTGGCAAATCCGTGATGATTTCACCGAGCACGAAATAGCTGCCGCGCCGGGGATGTATCAGCATGGTGTTTTTGCCGATGAAACCCATGCCGGCCTGCTGTGCGTGGCTGCGCTCTAAAATCGCGCCTGTGTCCACATACACCTTATATTCAGCACGTAGCCACTGCGCAAGCTGGTCAAGGCGTGGCGTCAGCACCTCATGATAATCCAGCCCCCACGCATACGACGCGATGCGCCCACGTGACGGCTGCGCTAGCACATTTTCGGGGATACCTACGCGATAATCCAGCCCGACGACGATCAGCGTTTGTGCACCGGGCAAAATCTGCGTCAGGTCTTGGCGGCGTGCCACCCGATCAGGCCGTGCCATATAGCCCATTTTGCCGTGCATCCCCTGCGCAATCCAGCGCTCGTAAGCAGCTAGCGTCGGGGAGGGCTGCGCAGGCGTCAAGCCCACCAGATTAAAACCGAATTCGCGTGCTTTGGCTTTCACAGCATCAGCAGATACAATCATAAGCCTCACGGATAAACGAAAACGAACCTGT
>DAOTTW010000393.1:0-3520 GCA_034437615.1 Anaerolineae bacterium
CAGTAATCCCGCGCTTCAAACCAGGTAATTCGTTCTACTGGTCGCTGTGGGCCATCAAACGCATTTGCATCGGCCTTTTCGCCACCCAGACGCTCAAAATCAGCCTGTGTCACCTCCGTCTTGTCCATCCAGAACGTATCTACGCAGGTTTCATGTACGGGTTCTTCATCGCTAGAGCCATTCTCGCTGCCCATCATGAAGCAGCCACCCGGCACCAGCATCATCGGCACGCCATCACCAAATTCGTATTGTGTAGGTGTCCAGTCAACATTGCCTCCTGTGAAGTTCTGGGCACGTGCGAGTGCATCTGGCAATTGTGCGTCTGAGTTCAGAGTAATTGTAGGCAATTGTGCGTCTGAGATTACTGGGGTTGGCCTCAATAGCGCAATACCTATCGCACCCATCACAATAACTACAACGCTTGATAACACGACAATACGCTGTCGAAGTCGTTTCTTTGCATTAGCCTGTCGCTGGGCTTCTTCCTGTGCACGCTTCTGTGCTTCACGCTGTTGGGCTTCTTTTTGGGCATGTTGTTGGGCCTCGCGCCGTTGGGCTTCTTCTTGGGCACGCTGTTTGGCCTCGCGCCGTTGGGCTTCTTCTTGGGCACGTTGTTGGGCCTCACGCCGTTGGGCTTCTTCTTCAGCCTGTATCGCATTAAACAATTCCTGGCAGGTCTGATTGAGTGCAAGCATGTCTGCTGGCTGAAAGTCGGGATGTTGCCGTTGGAACTCGACCAATTCCTCACACCCAGCTAAGCGCGTCAGCGGCAATTGCACCGCTTGCTGAATATGCGTGTATTCGCGTTCCAGTTCACGCAGGCGCGTCTGCGCTTCAAGTTGCGCTTCAGCTTCTGCTAATAAGGTCGTCAGGAAGCGCACCATGCTGCCGGAAGGGTTATCCGCCAGCGCCTGTTTCAGAATATAAACCGCACCGTCATAGTCCTCGGCTTGCATCGCTGTGGCGGCTTGTTCTAGCGCGTTTGCCTGTGACGGCGATTTTGGCGGTTGTTCAGGCACACTGGGCAGTGGCGGGGCGACGACCCTGGCGCGATGCTGTTGGCGCTCAGCGTATGTCAGCGCGTTGAGCAGCGTCACAATATCTTCCATACCCTCGCTGAGGTTGGCGTATTGAATGTGTTTGAGGCTATCCGGGATTTTGGTGCGAGCTTGAATCAGTACGGGGAAGATGTGCTTACCTGCATTGGCAGCAATCGCATATTCTTTCTGACAATACTCGGATGCAACCGACTCGGGTGAGAGCAAGTACACAAAGCCCTCACACCAGGTCAGACGGCTCTGGATTTCATCCCACCAAGCCTGACCTGCATGTAAGCGTCGGTCGTACCAGACCTCATGCACCGACATGAGATGTTCTACAACCTGCTTGCATAGTGGTATATCAACACGCGCATAGCTGATGAATAACTTCATGGAGACACTGTGCTTTGTCCTACGATAATCTATTGGAGAAGAATAACACGTAATCACCTACCGTGCCACGCAAAATGGCAATAACCAAAAAGGCCAACACTGGCGCACCCAACCCCAAACCATTGCTTCGCTTCATTCGTGCTGCTCTTGCCGATAGCTATGTCTCGTCTGACGGTGCTTGCCGCTGTGACGTAAGCGCCCATCCCGAAACAGCTTGAGGGCATCCTGTTGGGACCTGTCGGCTTCACCACCGATATTGCGCGCTTCCAGCCAGACCCGCGAGGCTGGGCGTGACTGGCGAAAGAGCCACTGTTCAATGCGCTACGCCGACGGTGACTGTTATGATGAGTGGCTCTTTATTACTCCATTTACGCGAGCGAGTACGTTTCTTCATCCGGCACGATCTCACCATCGTAAGCAAGGACAATCTTTTCGCGAGGCACGCCGCGCTGTTCCAGAGCATCAATCAACGGCTTGTCGGTCTCGTCGGCTTCGATAATCACCAACTGGTCGTGAACACGGGCTAGGACGACGATATTTGCAATGTGACGTTCGCCGAACGTCCCAACGGCGTTTACGGCAAACGTACATGTCTTTTCGTCGGATGTGATGAACATGCGACCATTTAATGCACGACCATCCCCGGCGTATTTGCGGATTTCTTCGCGTACAATGTCTACCAATTGATCCATTGTTCGACAGTCTCCATTTCAATCGACACGACAATCATCTTGATTTTAGCACGAGCCAGCATTTTCTGGACGCTTTCACGTTGCAATAAATCTGCATAAATACGGTTCGGAACCGCTATGAAAACGGGCTGAGAGACACCCATAAGCTCCAGCACAGTTTCATACATCAAGTATTGACCAACGGCTCGATACAATTCGTCCAATTTTGAGCGGCCAGGCGGAAAGCACTTGACCTCAATCACGATGCCCCGTTTGTTATCTGGCGAACGCATACCGAGATCGGCATACAGGTTGACATCTGGTGCTAGCAACGTGCGAGGTTGTGCTTCCAGCACCCAGCCCTTTTTTTCCAGGGCGCGAATGATTTGCGGTTCACATTGGTCGAGAGCGGGCATCAGCTATTGCTACCGAAGATGTCTTTGACTGGCAGTTGGAAGCCAGGTAGGATGTGTTCGACTGTGAGTACACCCGTTTCATCCAACTCCTGAGCACCTGCATTGCCTGCATGAACCTCGATGCGGCGATCTTCGGCATTCACCACCCAGACCGTGACGTCTACCGCCAGGTAATTGCTGAGCTTCAGCCGCAGATACCGTTGTTCCTGAGCGTTGGAAGGATCGGAGATGACTTCGACGGCCAGTTCTGGTGGATTTGGGTTGTAGCCTTTGCGCACGAGTTCGGGTTGACGCTCATAGGAGATAAAGGCGACATCCGGTGCGTATAGTCCACCCGCCACCTGATAGCCGCCGTCAGCCCCCGTGACATGCCCGATGTCGTTGGTGAGCAAGTACATGCCGATGAACGTCAGAATCTTGGCTGCGATTTTCGATACGTAGGGATTAGAAGGCACCTCGACGATCTCCTGGGCGATGAATTCAAATATCTTGTCGCTGTTTTCGGGCTGCTCGATGAATGCAAAGAACTCATCGACCGTAACAGGGGATTTGATCTGCGTGACCATCGGCAATCCTCATCCTCATATTCGGAGTTTTTGACGAACGTCTATGCGTCACATTCTACAAGAAGTTGTAGACTTTTCGCAGGAATACTTACGAACGTTTTCCGTAGATGATCTGTGAGACGCGCTGCGCTGAGATGCCAAATTCTTCAGCAATATCTGTGACGGCCTCACCAGCCTCAAATTTCTGGCGGATGCGCAGGTTGCGTTCTGTTTTCGCTGGTAGCTTGCGGGAGATGGGCTTGAGTGGAGTCGATTTGTTGCTGTGGATGTGCTTAAAGAAGAGCAGAGCAGCTTGCACAAGGCTGAAGCGTGCTAGGAGTTGAAGGCTCCTACGGGGCATATGCTGCCTCAGGCCTTTAACGCCTGGGGCGTTGTTTTTACTAGCCCTCAGCGCTGTGTCGCTTACATTATAGGCCGTCTCTACAAGGGTCAAC
>DAOTTW010000394.1:0-8986 GCA_034437615.1 Anaerolineae bacterium
GCCTTTACCTGCAATATGGCACACGCCTGGTATGGCTAGTGCTGCCAACACCCATGACCGTCGAAGTGTATCGTGCGGATGGGTCAACGGCGACTTACAAGCAAGGGCAAAAGCTCTCCGGTGATGATGTGCTGCCGGGGTTCAGCATCAAAGTCCGCGACATCTTCGCCTAGCGGACGTGCCATTGCACGTCCCTAAACAACCGCTGTGAACCGTAGGGACACCCAACGGGGTGTCCGGGGCGGCGTCAGCCGCCATAAAATACGGCCAATTATCAAAACCCTACCCCTGAAAAGCCAGCGGGCCGGGGTAGGGTCGGCTGAGTGGTTACACGAACGCCCGACAGACCATCAGAAGCCCATCGTTTCTGGGCGGCGATAGTGCAGCGCCTTCTGTAGCAGCTTCAGTTCATATGGGCGCTGGTAGAATTCCAGCTTGTAGCGCCAGCCACTGATCGTCTGCAACAGGTGGCGCATGGTGCCTGCAAGCCGCATATCCGTCACCGTTGGGTAGAATGCGTTTATCACCGTCTCGAAATCGCGGATTTTGCGCCGAATCGGGTCCGCTGACCAGGGGGTGCCGGGGTTGCGGCGCAGCGATTTATCCGCCCACTCGTCGCCCGCCCATTCTTCAAGCGTCTGCGGAAAGCTAAAACCCAGCTTGACAGCTTCATCCAAGAACAGACTGCCCTCTTGCGGCGTCGGCGTGTACATATACAGGATGAGTTCCGTCGCTGGGTTAATCTGCTTCACCTTGCGGATAAACGTAATCGTCTTTTCAATGTCTGCAACCGGGTCCGGCGGGTTGCCCATCACAAACGACAGTTCCGGCACGATGCCGTAATACTTCATGCGCTCGATGATCGCTAGCGTCTGCTCGGTGCCGGAGTTGCCGCCCTTGTTCATCAGCTTGAGCGTCTCGTCGTCGCCGCTTTCCGCGCCCATGAAGATCATCTTCACGCCGCTACGGGCCAGCTTATCGAAGGTCGCATCGCTGTAGCTCATCAGCGTATCCACGCGCCCCAAACCCCACCAATTCACATCTTGGCCGATCAAGCCCTCAGCAATCGCGGCGCTGCGGTCTTCCTTCACGAAGAAATCCATATCGTGAAATTCCATACCGTCGATGTTGTGCTGCCGCTTGAAGTAGCGCGTAATCTCCACCACTCTATCGGCGCTTTCTGCCAGCCAGCGCCGTTTAGCCAGCGGCACCACCGCACAGAAATTACACGCGAACGGGCAGCCCCAGCTACTGTGGTGCGCCCCCACGCGCTGCCCTAAATAGCTGCTGCCGATGTAATCCTCCACATTGATGCGATCATAGGGATACCAGGGCAAATTATCCAGCGGCGCAAACGGTGCGCGGTTGTTCACCACGATCTCGCCGTCCTGCTCATACGCCAATGAAGGCACATCAGCAAACGAGCCGCCCCGATGCAGCACATCCACAAACTTGCGGAAGGCGATTTCACCCTGCCCGACAATCACATAATCCACAAAAGCGCTTTGCAGCGTGACCTCGTAATGGTTGCTAGGGAAGTAACCGCCCCAGATGATCTTCAAGTCGGGCAGTGCGGCCTTCACCTGCTTGCAGACGGCCACAGCCTGCCGCAATTGTGGCCCTGGCATGACGCTAACACCCAGTAACTGCGCACCTGTGGCCTGCGCACGTTCGATCAGATAGCTGGCCGGGTCCGCGATGAGATTACCGTCAATCAATTCGACATCGTAATCCGCCGCCACCATTGACGCGATAGCCAGCAAAGACATCGGTAAACGCTGCTTGCCCGGTGACGTACTGAACGGGTTGTATAATAAGATTGTATGACGCATGATAGGTTCCTGCTTGGTACGAGTTACTTCAATTGTGGCAGCAAGCGGCATCCTGCGCAAGCAGGGCTTAAATTGCGTTGCTCATATGCTCAAACCTCGGCTATAATCAGGTTAATTTGCCCAACTACAAGACAATATGCGCCGACAAACGTATGCAAGGAGCGTGCTGCATTGCATTGGATGATTGCAGAAGATGAAGCGGACATTCGTAACCTGGTCGCGACGATGGCCGGGGTTTGGGGCCACACCACCCTGACCTTCGAGAGCGGACAACGCGCCTGGAATTGGCTCGATACGGTTGATGATGGCACCAACACGCAGCCACTGCCCGAATTTGCGCTGATGGATATACGGATGCCGGGTTACACTGGCGATCAAGTCGCACAGCGCATACGCAACACCCCCCGCCTATCGCACATCCCGATTGTGTTGATGACCGCCTTCGTGCTCAGCGAAGAAGAACGTCGTGGTATGATCGAACATGCCGGCGTGGATTCGATTGTCAACAAGCCGCTGCCAGATTTTATGCAACTGCGCACGATTTTGCATGACATCATCGACAAGAAAAAAGCCAACAGCGAGTAAGCCATGAGCACGCAACCGATGCAACCCGCCTCCGCCGAAGTCGGCAGCATGATTAAGCGCGTACACCAGCTTGGCGAGGCCACCGAAACCGTCTTTGACCGCCTGTATCGCAGCTTGTATCGGCGTCTACGGCCAGAAAACGCAGAACTCAGCGATAGCAACGCCGACCTGCAACGCCGATTACGTGAGCGCGAATTAGAGATTGCCCGCTTGCAGCGCATTCTCGCCAGCGTGCATGACGGCATCATCGTGCAAGATGTCGAAGGGCGCATTGTGCTCATGAACCAGGCCGCACGCGATCTGCTCGGTAGCCTCAAAAACTTCTGGGCCAGCAACCTCGGCAGCCGCTTCAACGATTTCAGCAATAGCACATCAGACGATCAGAGCGCCGAATTGACGCCGCTTGGCGCACCTGAACGCTACGAGATCAACAACCGCGTAATCGGTGCGCAACTCGGTGCGCTCGCAACCGGGCAAGGCGAGCGCCTCGGCACGGTGATGATCCTGCGTGACATGACGCAGGAAGCCGCCCTTGAGCGCGTAAAAAGCAGCTTCCTCGCCCACATCTCGCACGAACTGAACACGCCGATGAACGTCATGCGCGTCGCCAGCGAAATGCTGATTAATCAGCCCGAAGATGCCCCACCGAACCGCCGCATGTTAGAGCTACTCAGCCGCAATATTGATGTGCTCAGCCGTATGATCGGTGATTTGCTGGATATTTCGCAGATTTCCGGCAGCACCTTCGAGCTACATCGCACACCTAATAGCTACGAAACGCTTGTATGGGATGTGCTGCATAGCTTTGAAGCGGATTTCGAGAAGGCCGAACTTGAATTGCTGGTGATGATGCACCACAGCAGCGCACAGTGGCCGATCTATGCCGATGAAACGCGCCTCAAATGGGCATTGGGGCATCTCGTGCGTAACGCCATTCTATATAATCCCGCCGGAGGGCGCGTGATGGTCGCGGCTGGCATCCGCGCAGACGGCGACGACCCAACACAGGCAAACGCAGGCATCACGTTCAAAATCCGTGATACAGGCGTCGGCATTTCCAGCACGGACAAGCCGCACATCTTCGACCAATTTTACCGGGGTGATGCACGCACCAGCGCAGGCAAAAAGCTAGACCCGCGTGGGCTAGGGCAGGGGCTATACATCGTGCGCACCGTCGCAGAGGCACACGGCGGCAACGTCGAATTTGAGAGCGCACCCGGCGCAGGCAGCACCTTCACATTGCATATCCCCTACATCAATCCGAATGCTCTGACTGCCTGAAAACTAAAAAATCGCAACACTTGCGTGAAACAAGCGTCACTCGCTACAATGCGGCTTATCATGATTTAATCTTAGCGCCGTTCGTCATTTTGCGTAAGGAGTTCGAGCACATGGGTGCAATCGGAGCGTTTACATTTGTGTTGCACAGTCACCTGCCCTATGTGCGGGGTGCAGGGCGTTGGCCACATGGCGAGGAATGGATACATGAGGCCGTCGTTGAAACCTACGTGCCACTGCTGAGGAGCCTGTATAAGCTCAAAGATGAGGGCGTGAATTTTCGTCTGACGCTGGGCCTGACGCCTGTGCTGGCCGAGCAACTGCACGATCCGCTTATCATCGAAAACACGCTGCGCTACCTGGATGAACGCATCGCCGCAGCACAGGCCGATCAACAGCGCTATCGTACCACACAAACAGACAGCGAGCCGGAAAGCCAGCAATCCGAATACGGCCACCTGTATCATCTCGCAGAATGGTATGAAAACTGGTACAGCCAGGTCCGCACAGCATTCACCGAGCAATTCAACCGCAATTTGATCGGCGCATTCAAGCAATTGCAGGATGAAGGCTACATCGAGCTTATCGGCAGCGCAGCCACACATGGCTATCTGCCCCTGCTCTCTCGCGAGGGTACGCTGCGTGCTCAAATTCGGCTTGGCCTGGAAACGCACGAGCGCCT
Source organism: Anaerolineae bacterium (assembly GCA_034437615.1). Taxonomy (GTDB): domain Bacteria; phylum Chloroflexota; class Anaerolineae; order Aggregatilineales; family Phototrophicaceae; genus DAOTTW01. The sequence continues at coordinate 4,378 of DAOTTW010000394.1, forward strand.
GTTCGGGCACAGACCGACGTCGTTCTGGTTACCAGAGTGTGCCTATCGCCCCGCCTATGTGACGGAGGATGGCAGCACGCGCCCCGGCCTGGAATACTGGCTAGCCAAAGCCGACATCAAAGTATTCTTCAGCGAAACCCATACCATCACCGGCGGTCAGCCTGTCGGTGCCGCAGCAGGTGGCCTTGTCGGGCCATACGGCAGCGTCGCTCGGCGCTACGTCATCCCACAAGCGCACGAACCGCTGCCGCGCCGCATCGCCACCACCTATCGCCCCTATTACGTCAGCGATACGCTGGCAGGCGTCGATTCGCAGGCGCATTCCGGCGTCGTGGTCATCGGGCGCAATAACAGCACCGGGCAACAGGTGTGGAGTTCGGAATATGGCTACCCAGGGGACTTTGATTATCGCGAATTCCACAAAAAAGCAGGCACAAGCGGCCTGCATTACTGGCGCGTCACGGGCGATACCGTCGAACTCGACCACAAAGACTACTATCACCCCGACTGGGCAGGTTTTAAGATTGAGCAACACGCCGAGCACTTTGCGCATCTCGTCGGTGATCTGCTGCGCGAGCATTACAACAATACGGGCAAATACGGCGTGATTGCCTCCAACTATGACACGGAACTCTTCGGCCACTGGTGGTTTGAGGGCGTGCAATGGCTGGAATATGTGCTGCGCCACTTATCAGACAGCCATGACATCGACCTCGTGACCGCAAGCGAATTCGTGCAAGCGCACCCCCCCGGCGACAACGAAGCCTTGCACATCCCAGAAAGCTCCTGGGGTGCGGGCGGCTCCCACTTCAACTGGGATAACGCCGATACCCACTGGATGTGGGAGCCGATCCACAAATGCGAACAGCGCATGGAGCGGCTGGCTAACATAGCCCCCGACCCCGACGAGATAGACGACGCGACCTGGCGCGTTTTGCAGCAGGCCGCCCGCGAATTGCTGCTGATGCAAAGCTCGGATTGGATGTTCCACGTCACAAGCGGGCAAGCCCGCGAGTACGCCATCCAGCGCTTTAACCAGCACGTCGAACACTTCGAAAAACTGGCCGCAAGCCTGGAAGCCAATCAGCCCGATCAAGCGCTAGCTGATGCCTTATACGAGGCCGACCACATCTTCGCGGATATTGACTATCGCCACTTCAGGACACCCTGAATACAGCCTTGTTCGCTTTCATGCCAGATGAGTCTTTGGCGTGTGTTTAAGCCCGCTTAATCTTCATGTGGCACAAATGAACAACCAACACTGTTGACGTTTTCGCCAAGTTGTGACGCATACGTTATACTGGTCAGGTTCGCTTATCGGGCATCCCACAAGTTCAACCTGCTGATGTGCTTGTAGGATGCATACAAGTTCAACCGTAAGGAAATATCCGATGAATGTGCTATTGGTCAGTGCAGAGGCAGTACCCTTCGCGAAGGTCGGTGGCTTAGCCGATGTCGTGGGGTCGCTGCCTTACGCGCTGCAACGTGAAGGAATTGATGCGCGGGTGATGATGCCTGGTTATGGCCTTATCCCGCATACGGATTACGACATCAACTATCAATTCAGCTTTACCTTCAACCGACGAACAGGCAGCATCGAGGTCAACGTTTACATGTGCCTGTATGAAGGTATCAGCTTCTACTTCCTACAGGCCCCACCCTTTTTCGGCTATGATGCCAGCGTCTATACCGATTGGGATTGGGACATGCCGCGCTTCGTCCTGTTCAATCAGATTGCAATCGCAGCAGCCTGGGAAATCGGCCAGCGACAGAGCTGGATGCCGGATGTCTTCCACGTCAACGACTGGCACACCAGCCTGATACCGTTCCTGTTGTCGATCAGTCGTTGGCGTCAAGAATGGGCAGCAATCGCGTCAGTCATCAGCATCCACAATATCGCTTACATGGGCGATTACGCCGGTGGTTGGCTCTTTCAGGCAGGCATACCAGGGCGCGGCCATCCCCTGCTGGTACAACGCGCCCAAACCGACAACCTGCTGGCGATTGGCATCACATACGCGGACGCCTTCAACACGGTCAGCCCGACTTACGCAACCGAGATACAGTATCCGCACGCTGGCTTTGAACTGGCCAACCTGATCCGCGCTAAAACACGCGACCTGCACGGCATCCTGAATGGCCTGGATACGGACCGCTGGAACCCGGCGACAGATAAGAAAATCGTGTCGAATTTCGATGTGAGCGACTTCGAGAAACAGCGTCCCGCCAACAAGCGCCACTTACAAGAAAGCCTGGGCCTACCCATAAGCGATGACATCCCGCTGATTGGCGTCGTCTCGCGTTTGACGTGGCAAAAGGGCTTCGACATGGCATTCCCGGCATTGCAGCAACTCATGCTCGAACGCGATGTGCAGTTCGTCGGCCTGGGCACAGGCGAAACAGGGCTAGAGGCGCAGATGTCCCAACTCGAACGCGACTACCCGACCAAAGCACGCGCATTCGTGACGTATGATGGCGCAGTCGCGCAGCAAATCTACGCAGGCTGTGACATCTTCCTGATGCCGAGCCACTTTGAACCGTGCGGCATCGGGCAGATGGTCGCCATGCGCTACGGCGCGTTGCCACTAGTGCGCAAAACGGGCGGCTTGGCGGATACAGTCGAGAATTACGACAACGCCGACGCCGATACAGGCACAGGCTTCGTCTTTGAATGGGAAGAGGTGCAGGCCGTGCTCGGTACGTTGCGCTGGGCACTGGATACCTACACACAACGCCCGGATGCCTGGAAGCGGATGCAGCGCCGCGCCATGCAGCGTGATTTCGGCTGGAAGAAAAGCGCCCAAGAATATATCGGCATGTACGAGACAGCGCTGGCCAGGCTGCGAAAATAGTATCGCAGCCAACCGTAAGGGCGAGGCAATATCCGCGCCCACCAACATACAAACAAAATTAGACAAAGGAAACACGCTATGCGAGTTAAATCAATCATCCTGGCGGGCGGCAAAGGCACACGCCTCGGCAGCCTGACCATCAAACGCGCCAAGCCCGCTGTACCCTTCGGCGGAAAGTACCGCATCATCGACTTTACGCTCAGCAACTGCGTTAACTCGAACATCTTCGACGTGCTCATCCTGACGCAATACCGCCCGCACAGCCTGAACGACCACATCGGCAAGGGCCGCCCCTGGGATTTAGATCGTTCGTTTACAGGGGGTGTGCGCCTGCTGCAACCCTACAAAGGTAGCTTCGACACGGACTGGTACGCAGGCACCGCCGACGCTGTGATGCAGAACATGAACTTTGTGCGGCAGGGGCAGCCCGAATATGTGCTCGTGCTGTCGGGCGATCACATCTACCAGATGGATTACGACATGCTGCTGAATTATCACCGCTCCAAAGACGCAGACGTGACCATCTGCACCATCCGCGTGCCCCTGAAGGACGCACCCCGCTTCGGCATCCTCGATGTGGATGACGATTTCCGCGTTACGGATTGGGTCGAGAAGCCTGCTGATCCCCCCGGTGACCTGGCCAGTATGGGCGTTTACGTCTTTTCCTACGCTGCGCTGGAAGCCGCCTTCCAGGACCCCAGCCTTGAAAACCTGGAGGAACGCGATTTCGGTAAGCATATCGTGCCGAATATGCTGAAAAATGCCGAGAATCGCATCTTCGCCTATCCCTATGGGGGCTACTGGGTGGATGTCGGTACAGTGGACGCTTACTGGGAAGCCCACATGGACCTGCTCGAAGCGCCGCCATCCATGAACCTGAACGACCGTACCTGGGTCATCCACACCCGCAGTGAAGAACGTCCGCCCGTGCGTATGGAAAACAACGCGGACATTAAGAATAGCCTGATTACAGATGGTGCTGTCATCGGTGAAGGGGCAACGGTTGAACGCTCGGTATTGTCGCCCGGTGTCTACGTCGGCCCCGGTGCAGTCATCCGCGATTCAGTCATCCTCAACGACGCCTACATCGAAGCAGGTGCCGTCGTAGAACGCTGCATCATCGACAAAATCGTCGTCGTCGGCCAAAAGGCGCATGTGGGTGCCATCGTAGAGGGCGCAGACCCACAGATTACCAGCGTCGGCAAGAATACGTTCATCCCGCCCGGCTACCGCATTGGCCCCGGCTGCACACTCGGCACAGACCTGCGCACAGAGGACTTTGCCGAATACAGCAACAACAAGAGCGTCCCCGCCGCGCAGATGATCGGCTACAAATCCCGCAAGTAGCGCCTTCAAATAGCAAAGGCTCATGCGCAAAAAGCGTGATCTGTAAGGGCGCAATGCATTGCGCCCCGTATAGCGACACGCGAATTTCACACATACCGCAGATGAGCCAATAGCAAAAAACAAAAGAGCCACCTGGTTTCGGGTGGCTCTCTTAATAGCCATTCTCGTCTCTCGTCTGTCTATTTCATACAGTAACTACTCAGCCAGGCCCATTTTGCCCGTGAATTGGCCCTCACCCCCTCAATCCCCCTTCTCAAGGGTAGGTTTTTCATGATTGACTGTATTTTATGGCGGTTTGCACCGCCCCGGACAGGTCAGTGCCCTGTCCCTACAGGGTCGCAATCATTCACAACAGGTCTGTAGGGACGCGCCACTGGTGCGTCCGCCACACAGGAACAACGAAAAACCAA
>DAOTTW010000395.1:0-10654 GCA_034437615.1 Anaerolineae bacterium
CAGCCAAACCCATTTTGCCCGCGAATTGGCCCTCACCCCCTCAATCCCCCTCTCCCAACCGCCGCTACGCGGCTAGGAGAGGGGGAAGCAAGCCGTTTAAGGCCCCTCTCCATTGTTATCTGGGCATGAAGGGAGAGGGGTTTGGGGTGAGGGCTGAGCAGTTACAACCAGCTTGTACGGAGTAAGGCCGCTTGGTAGAGTCATTTAAATTATGTCCCATTTGTGAGGCACGCAATCATCAGGCAGCAGGCACGTGTCATAATTGTGGCACAGCGCTGCAAGACGTAGCGCCTGTCAAGCGTGCTGCACGCACGGACCCTACGCGCTTCAGTTATGATTTTCGCTATGGCGAGACGGACCTGCTAGAGGCTTCTGTCACACGTCCGGCGCGTGTGTTTACGTCGGTGCTGCTGCTGCTGATGCTGGCCGCTGGCCTGGGTGCGGGCGTCTTTTTCATTTTGCCGCAGTTTATGGGCGACGATGCGCCGTTTGCTGTGCCGCTGCTTGACGATCAACCCGATAAGAGCACGCCCACGCCACGCCCGACGCGCAACGCGCCAACGGTCACGCTAGGGCCACCGACAGCGACACGCACCTATACGCCATCGGCCACCTTCACGCCGTCCAACACACCGACGCGGGCACCCTGCATTCAGCGTATCGTGCAGGGCGGGTCGTTACTGGGTGCGATTGCCAATTGTGGCCACCGTGACCGAGATGTGATGCCAACGGTGATGGCGCTGAATGACCTGGCCGACGCCAACCAGGTGCGCATCGGGCAAGAGTTGATTATCCCCTGGCCGACCAGCAGCCCGGACCCGGCCCAATCCAGCCTGAACCCGAACGCGAACGGCCAGCGGGTCGCTAGCGACAATGCAGCGGATGACAACGCAGCAGATGATAATGCGGGTGACGATGCGCTGACCAGCTTTACACTGGATGAGTCACTGGACCCCTTCGCGCCGACTGCGACGCCGACGCTGCCACCGGGTATTATGTGGCATCGTATAGGGGCGGGTGAAAATATGATTGCGGTGGCGCTACGTTATAACACGGACGCTAAAGTGCTGTCCGAGATCAATCCAGAGATTCGATTCTCGCAGTGTGAATTCGGTGTGCGCTTTGGTGGGCCTGAATGCATTGTGCAGCTTGGCACGGGGCAACTCGTGCGCGTGCCAGCGCCGACACCTATGCCGACGCTCAGCCCGACGCCAGACCCCAACGCTACCAGCACGCCAACGCCGACGGCTACGTTTAATGAGCCAAGCGCCATCAGCCCGGAAAACCGCGCCTTCTTCGGTGTGGATCAATTGGTGACGCTGCGCTGGGTGCCCTCTGCCACGTTGCGGGCGGGTGAGGTCTATCGTGTGGATGTGACAGACCTGGAGATCGGCGTAACGTACACCGCATTCACTGAGGATATTTCGTTCGTCGTGCCCCCAAGCTGGCAGGGCCGCGAAGAAATTCGCCATGAATTTAGCTGGACGGTGGGCGTTGTGGACGAAAGCAAGCCGGATGATATTCGCTTCCCGACGGAAGCGCGTGTTTTTGTCTGGCAGGGCATTACGGAGACCAATTAATGCGTAGACGCTGCTTATTGCTGCTGGCATGTGGCCTGGTGCCGTTTGTGCTAGCTGCCTGTAACCTGAATACGCCTGAGCGTATTGTGACGCCGACTGTCGCGCAGAGCCTAACGCCGACGCAAGCTGTGACGGTATCGCCATCGCCAACGCCCAGCCCGACGCCCTCCGATAGTCCTAGTGAGACGCCTGTGAGGACCTCTGCGCCGACTGTGCCCGTTGTCGTCGCCACACGCGCCCAACCGACGCAGGGCACCCCGACGCAGGCCAGCACAGCAAGCGCAACGCCCGGTCCTTACGTTCATGTCGTGCAATCCGATGAGACGCTTGGTTTTATCATCCAGCAATACGGCTATGATTACAGCGTGCCGGTGATGGAATTGGTCGTGCGCATCAACGACAACGTGCTGAATATGAACGTGCTGCCTATCGGCCAGGAAATTCAGATTCCGCGCCAGACCGCGACGCCCATCCCCGAAAACATCGAGGTGACACAGACTGCTGCGAGTGCCTTTGGTGAATTCGTCGCGGGGGGTAACGGTGGGGTGGTGCTGCCGCGTGGCTCATCGGTGGGCTGTCATGCAGTTGTGGAGGGGGATACAACCGTCGGCATTGCTGAAACTTATAGCACGACGCTGGAAATCCTCAGCCAACTCAACCCACAACTGAACTGGAACGGCTGCGCCTTCAATCAATACAGCGGCGGTGAACGCTGTCGCCCGCAGTTGCGCATCGGGGAGTGTGTGAACGTGCCGCAGCCGACGCAAGTACCGAGCGCCACGCCGACTGCCTCTGGTAACGAGACCGCGACGCCGCTGCCGACCTATGCACCACCGCGCACGTTTTACCCGCCGGACGGTGCGCTAGCCGCAGGGACGTTTGATTTAGAGTGGGTGACGGTGGGCGTGTTGCGACCTGATGAAGCCTATCTGGTGGAAGTGCAGGATACGGTGACGGGCGAGGTTTGGCGCGAGGTGACGACGGCGACGGCGCTGCGTCTGCCTGAGATGCTCATCCCGACCAGCGGGCAGACGCACCTGTTTCAGTGGCGTGTGGTGATTGCAAGGCGCGGCGCAGACGGCAGCTATAGCTTAGTCGGTGTGCCGTCCGCATGGCGCAATTTCCAGTGGCGCAGCCGCCAGGGTAACACCACACAATAGCGTGGTCGTGCGTTTTTTGTGGCGGACGCAGCAAGCTGCGTCCCTGCATGACCACCGTGAACAACGAGCGCCCTGGGCGCAATGCATTGCGCCCCTGCGATGGGTTTTCAGGAATCAGGCGCGGACACCGTGACCGATTGTTCGCGGTGATGAGGTGGCAAGGCCGCACAGCAGCGATTTAGAAACGCAATATAACCGCCCGTAGACGCTGAGCAATGTGTTAGCGTCTGTTTGCATTGCCGACATGTCGTGTTATCTTTGGGTGATAGTCGAAACTTTGAGTATTGTCGTAGGCCACATGGAATTATCGCTTTTCCCACTTAAGAATACCGTGCTATTCCCTGGAATGCCACTCAACCTGTATATCTTTGAAGAGCGCTACAAGCTCATGATTAATGAGTGCATCGAACAGGAAAAGCCATTCGGTGTGCTACTGATCGAAAGTGGCTCTGAAGCCTATGGCCCGTTGGCCACACCGCATACTATCGGCTGCACAGCAAACATCACACAGGTGCAGCGCCTGTCATTTGACCGCATGAACATCCTGGCGGTGGGTCGGGATCGCTTCCAGGTGCGCCAGGTGCATCAGGACCGTGCCTACCTGTATGCCGACGTGGACATGTTGCCCTTTGAAGAAAGCAACCCGCGTGACATTATGCGCGGTGGGCGTCGCCTGAAGCCGCTGATAGAGAAATACCTGAATGCGCTGGAGCAAGCGGGCCAACTACAGCTTAGCGAAGACAGTCAGCTACCATCGGACCCTATATCGCTGGCGTATCTGGCGTCGGTTGTGCTGCAAACGGAAAGCACGCAAAAGCAATCCTTGCTCGAAGCCGAAAGCACCGCTACGCTCCTGGAGCAGCTTGTCAACATCTATCGTAAGGAAGTCACCTTACTGAACATCATGCTTGCGCCACCACCGGAACAACTGGACGAACACAACCCCTTCTCAGTGAATTAACCCGTCCTCAGCCTGTTCTATTTTGTGCTGAGGCAGACTGAACAGGTCGCATAAGATGGCTAGGATCAGTTACGAAATCTTCGTCGCACTCACGCACTTCTGGTATTTCGCGCTAGCGGTATTCCTGCTGTCACCGTTGCTGGGCATCGGGCTGCGCCTATCGGCGGTTGTTGCTGCGCTGGCACTGCTCGCAACCGTCACCAGCGGGCTACTAGCAGCGCGTACACGCACAATCGAGCGCATTCACACCAACCGAGCAACGATTTTCATCAGCATCTGTTTTACGGCGCTGCTGGTCGGTGCCGTCGACCGCCTGCTGGGTCCGCCGCCGACTGATGCGCCGGCCCTGCCCTACCCACCCAATTACAGCCTGCGGACCGTCACAAACGAATTTGATTATACCCTGCAAACGAACGCTCTAGGCTTCCGGCGGCCTGAAAACGTCGCGACAGGGCCATACGCTGAAGGTTGCCGTGTGTTGCTACTCGGTGACTCGTTTACTGAGGGCTATGGCAACGCCTACGCGGATACGTGGGGCCAGCTTATCGAAAACGAGCTTGAAGGCGTGCAGCTATTAAACTTCGGGCAAGGTGGCCAGGGGCCACAATCGTTTGAAGCTATTGCACGCATCGCAATACCATTATACAGGCCAGATGTCGTCTTGCTGAACTTACTACAGGGCGATGACCTGATGCAGACGCTTGACCCACCCGCAGACTACCCGCATGAAAACAGCACTACGTCCTATCTTTCCCAGTTGTTTCCGAATATCGCACGCATCCTGACCGCGCAGGATAATGTGTTGCAGGCTCAGAGCCTGAAAGCAGCGCGGGTTGCAGCGCTATTGCAACGTGCGACCCCGCAACAGTTGCAACACTACGAAGCAAACATCACACGTGAAGCGCGGCAAATTTACGAGAGTGGCAACTTAAACCCCGGTCTGCTGGCGATTGCGCTCACGACACCGGATTATTTTCAGCGTTCGATTGACCTTAGCCATATACAAACGCGCAATGCACAACTGCGGCTGGCGACAGTCATTTACTCGTTGTATACAATGAGCGCGTCGGCTGAATTTGCTGTTGTCAGCGTGCCATCCGGCTCGTTCACATCCCGCGTCAAACTAGAACGTTACATAGATAGCGGCTTCCTGGTGAACGACCCTGAAAGGATGCTGAGCACAACGCTGATGGATGACATCTTGCAAGAAGCCATCGCGATGAGCGGGTATGACGACATCCCATTTATTACGGCGACGAACGCCTTCAGAGCGGCCACTGCAAGCACAAGTGACGCATTGTTTTATGAGTGGGATGGCCATTTCACCCCGGCAGGTAACCGACTGTTTGCCGCTACCATCATTGCCGATGTACGCAGGCTGTGCGACGCGGACAATCACACTACAGAAGACGAAAACGCCGTGTTATGATGCTGCGCGATTGCCTGTCTATCGGCTCACAATACTCAGTTCAAACGCGCCGTCAGCCGGGCAATAACAAGGGGAGACACAACACACATGACAAACGTGTATCAGATCGCGTGGCAACGTTTCAATATCATCTCGTCTATCGTCAGCGATGCCGCAGCCCGCGTGGTTGCCATCGTCTTTTACTTTTCGGTCCTGGTGCCCTTCGGGGTCATGTATACGCTGACGGGCGACCCCATGCGCAAGAATGCGGCGGCATCCTGGCTAGAGCGTGAGCCGGTTGATAACGACATCGACAGCGCCAGATTGCAAGGTTAATGCATGTACATCCTCGGTCTATCTGGTTTTTACCACGATTCTGCTGCGGCCCTCATCAAAGACGGTGAAATCGTCGCAGCCGCGATGGAAGAACGCTTCAGCCGCAAGAAGCACGATAACGGCTTTCCGACGTTGGCGGCGCAATTCTGCCTTGAACAAGCGGGCATTGACGAAGACGACCTGGATTACGTCGTCTGGTATGAGAAGCCGCTGGTCAAGTTCGAGCGCATCATCCTGACGACGCTGAACACCTTCCCGCGTTCCTGGGGTGTATGGCGCGAGGCAATGGTAAGCTGGCTCAAAGAAAAGCTGTGGGTCAAGAACAGCATTCAAAACCAGCTTAACGTCGATTATGACAAGATTCTGTTCTGTGACCATCACATGAGCCACGCCGCCAGCGCATTTTTCACCAGCCCGTTTAGAGAGGCAGCAGTGCTGACCATTGATGGCGTCGGTGAGTGGACCACGACCACACTCGGCAAGGCCAGCAGCGTTTTCGCGCATGACAGCGCCAACGGCAACGCAGGCGGCGAAAATCGCATTGATCTGCTGATGGAGCAGCGCTTCCCGCATAGCCTGGGCCTGCTCTACTCGACGTTTACGGCCTGGCTGGGCTTCCGCGTCAACAACGGCGAATACAAGGTCATGGGCATGTCGCCCTATGGCCAGCCCAAATACGTCGATAAGATCGAAAAGCTGATACAGATCGACCGCACGACAGGCGCATATCACCTGGATATGACCTACTTCGATTATCAGCATTCGATTGAACGCAGCTACAGCCAAAAATTCCTGGGCGAATTCGGGCCACAACGCGACGCTGAAGCCGAATTCTTCACGATGCAGACAAACCCGGAGCGCTCCGCAGAAAAAGCCGCGATGGATAGCAACCAATACTATGCGGACATCGCCGCCAGCATTCAGCGCGTCACCGAGGATACGCTTATCGGCATCCTGAACTATCTGCACCAGCAAACCGGGCTGAATAAGGTCGTGATGGCGGGCGGCGTGGCCTTGAACACGAAGGCCAATTGGCGCTTGCTGAATGAAACGCCCTTCGATGAAATTTTCATCCAGCCCGCAGCCGGTGACGACGGTGGTGCGCTAGGGGCTGCGCTGTGGGCCTATCACGTGCTGCTTAGCAAGCCGCGCCCCAAGCCCATGCCACACGCCTACTGGGGCAAAGAATACAGCGATGCCGAGTGCCGCGCTTTCCTGGATCAGAACAGCATCCCCTATGAAGCCTACGACGATGCACCCGAAAAGCTGATTGATGTCGTGGTCGATGCTATGACCAGCAGCAAGGTGATCGGTTTGCATCAGGGGCGCTTTGAATGGGGACCGCGTGCGCTGGGCAATCGTAGCATCCTGGCGGACCCACGCGGCGCTGAAATGAAGGAAATCGTGAATACGAAAATTAAGTTTCGTGAGCCGTTCCGACCCTTCGCGCCTGTGATCCTGCGTGATCGCTCGCCGGAGTATTTCGATTATCCAGAGGTCGCAACGCACGAAGCGCCGCGCTATATGCTGATGGTCGCGCCCATTAAGGACGACAAGCAAGAGCAGATACAGGCGGTCAATCACATGGGAACCGGACGCCTGCAAGCCATTGACCGTGAAACCAACCCCCGATACTATGACATTGTGCAGCGCTTCGGTGAGGCGACGGGTGTACCTGTCGTGCTAAACACATCATTTAATTTACGTGGTGAGCCTATCGTTAATACGCCGCGTGACGCCTATAACACCTTCCGCAATAGCGACATTGATATGCTGGTGTTGGGGTCTTTTCTCGTGCGCAAGGATCAGCTATAAGCAGCGGTCCGCACACACACAACTGCAATCATTCCAGATGAATGAACGAAAACAAGCCCGTATCATTGTAGGGGCTTAGCGTGCTAAGCCCTGTGCGCAATACATTGCGCCCCTACCCATCCGTTTTCATAGCTCCACGAGGTCATCACCATGAGAAGTAATCGAGAGTTCGACATCGACAGCGTACTCGAAACCGAGAAGAAACCGAAGAAGAAAAAGAAGCAAAGCGGCCTGAACGACTTTTTCGCCCGTATGGGCGTGCTCGGTGAATTGCTCGGCTTCCTGTGGCGGCGCAAGCTGTACTGGCTCATCCCGATGATGGTCACGCTATTGCTGTTCGCTGTGCTGATCGCCATCGGCAGCAGCGGCCCCGGCGGTGTGTTTATCTACACGCTGTTCTAAGGGATAAGTAGGGGCGCAATGCATTGCGTCCTGGGCGCGGACGCCAAGAATGGCGTCCCTACGATAATCATCTGCATTCGTCTTGATTTCGCCATAAGCAGATAGAGACAAAAGAAACAACGATGGAAACAAACGATGTCTTAGTATTTGCCGGGCTGGGCGTTTTCTCACTGGTCGCAGGTATCTTCACAGCGCAAATCTCCAACGAGCGTGAAGCCGTCGCCGGGGATGCCGCCGCCCGCCTTTTTCACTACCTGGCCGCGTCGCTGTGGAGTGGCGCGACGCCTGCCGTGCTGGTGCTGGCTATTCTGGTGCGCCCTGAATGGGTGGATGTCAGCATTTTGGGCTGGCAGACGAGCCTGGCCCCTCTTGTGCAATTGCTGGCGATTGCCTTTGGCATGGTCTTGCTGGCTTACGTCTGCCTGTTGATTTACGCTGTGCTGGCTAAAGACGCCATAGCAGCGCGGACCGCACACGCCGACCAGGGCTGGACCGAAGCCGACGCCCGTTCGTCTGGCTTATAAACTGTGCGGCCCTTGCCACGTGGTCGCACCACACAACAGCGTGATCGCGCGTTTTTTTGTGGCGGACGCAGCAAGCCGCGTCCCTACATCTACATAGCCGTGTCAGTCCCCCTTTTCAGGGGCAAGCCCTGCCCAAAAACGGCTTAGAGGCCGCCGCTATATAGCTCCGGCAGCGTAATCACCCGTGCTACATCCAGCGTGCTATCGTCGGCGTCGTCGCTGACCGTCAGCGGTGCGTCAATCGTCACTTCGTCAATCAGGCAGACGGTTTCGTTTTCTGCTTCGCAATAGAAAACCGTCAGCGTCATGCTGACCGTGCCCTCGCCAGCGCTGAAGGTCGCTGGGATGCTGGCCGTTACCTCTTCAATTTCAATTGTCGCGCTGCCATCGGCAAGCTGCACAGCCTCGCCCGTCACGCTGAGCGTGGAATCCGTCAGATCGTTGATCTTGTAGCCATCGGGCAGCGTCAGCGTCAGGTCAAGGCTGCCTGCACCCGCTGCAACCGTCTGCGGGTCTAGCGTGATGGTTTCGCCTGCTGCGCTGTTGCCGCCGACAATCGTCACGGTGCTGCGCTCTGTGCGCAGGGCTTCTACATTGGGGAATTGCACGCTGCTGACGGTGTTGGCGTCAAGGTCAATCACGCGGATGGCGTGGTTGTTGGTATCGGCCACGTACAGCAGGCCGTTGGCGTAATCCAGGCCGCCGGGTTCATCAAATTGCGCCGCGTCGGGGCCACCATCCCGGAAGCCGCCGTTGCCATCCAGCCCGAAAAGCGTCTCGGTGGTGTTATCGTCCGGGTTATAGCGCTTGATCTTGTTGTTGTAGGTATCCGCGATGAAGAATTGCGAGCCATCCGGCGTGCCAGTGATGCCGAGCGCGTGCTGCAAGAGCGATTCACCGAGCGGGCCATCCACATCACCGAATTCAAACAGGCTGTTATTCGTGGTGCCGGAGGCGACACGCACGCGGTTACTGCGGAAATCGGCTACGCGGATGGTGCTGCTTTCGCTATCGGCAAAATACAATTGGCCTTCGTGGTAGTGCAGGCCGCTGGGTTGCGCGAGTTCGCTGTTGCCGAGCGTATCGTTGAATTGGGCTTCGCGCCCGTTGCCCACGCTGACCTGCATGGTGTTCGTCGCGAGGTCCAGCATCCACAGTTGATGTGTGCCCGCCATCGCGATATGCAGCGTATCCCCGACGAGTTCGACATCCCAGGGGCTACGCAGTTCAAAGTTCAGCGGGTCGTTGATAATCTGCCCGAAGCGCAGCAGGCCGCCGCCCTTGTTGCCCGTCCCGGCGACAGTCTCGACGGTCTGCGCGTTCAGGTCTACGCGGCGGATGGCATGGTTGTTCGTGTCCGCCACGTACAGCACGTTATCCTGCACCGTCATGCCGTGCGGCTTGTCGAAGGTGGCTGTCTCGTAGTCGCCGTCGTTCAGGCCGCTGCCGCCGTTGCCGATGATCTGCTGCACCTCGTAATCATCCAGGTCGGCCACGACGATGCGGTTATGGTTGGTATCCGCGATGAACAGGCGGTTGTTTTCGGCGTCCGCCAGCACCTTACCGGGGAATAGCAGCGGCGTGCCGGGGTCGCCAGCGCCTTCCAGCGCTAGATCCAGCGGCGTGCGGTCAATTTCGTCTGTGCCCAGGCTGTCGTAGTAATCAATCATCGCGCCCAGGTATTGATCGAAGGCTTCGTAGGGGATTTCGCCGGATTGCATCGCCACGACGTTACCGCGTGGGTCGATGATGGCGAAGGTCGGCCATGCACGCACGTTGTAGGTGCGCCAGACGCGGAAATCGCTATCGTTGATGACCGGGTGGCGCACATCGTAGCGTTGCACGATCTGCCGGATATTTTCGGTTTCGCCTTCCTTGTCGAATTTAGCGGAATGCACGCCGATCACAACCAGTTCTTCGGCATATTTCTGCTCTAAGCGATCCAGCACGGGGATCATGTGAATGCAGTTGATGCAGCCATACGTCCAGAAATCCAGCACGACGACCTTACCTTGCAGGCCATCGAGCGTCAGCGGATTATCGACATTCAGCCAATCAATATCCGGCGGGAAATCCGGCGCTGCGACGCTGCCGACGAATAGCTCAGCGGGGTCTTGGGGGTCGGTCTGTTGCGGTGCATCGTCCTGGGCGTGGGCGCTCAGCAGTGCGAACGACAAGACGCAAATCATGGTTAACAGTAAGCGGATCATACGGGTTTTGTCCATCGGGTAACGTGTCCTTTAGCTATACTGGGCGCAACGCATTGCGCCCTTACAGATCACACTTTTTGCACATGAGCCGATAATGAAATAACATGTAGGGACGCGCTTCTGCGCGTCCGCCGGACGTAACTGCTCAGGTACGTGTCCCATGCTCAGTCGCCAGACGTTAAAACGTCCGGCTCCGGTACCGACAAGCCTGCTAAAGCAGGCTGTATGCAGCGTGCAATAGCCCCCTTCAGGGGGGTT
>DAOTTW010000396.1:0-11732 GCA_034437615.1 Anaerolineae bacterium
AGCGCCCGACCAATGGCCAGCATCTGCTGCTCACCGCCGGAAAGCGTCCCGGCGTACTGGTTTTGGCGTTCCATCAGACGCGGGAAGCGATCATAAGTATCTTGCAAATCGCGTGCAATTTCGGCGCTATCATTGCGAGAAAACGCGCCCATCTCCAAATTCTCACGGACGGTCAAGCGCGTAAAGACCTTGCGCCCCTCTGGTGAATGCACTACCCCGCGCTCAACGACCTGATGCGCGGGCACCTTCGTAATAGACTGACCATCAAGCAGCACTTCGCCCTGTGCTGCCGGGATGATGCTCGAAATGGTGTTGAGCGTGGTCGTTTTGCCTGCCCCATTGCCGCCAATAAGCGTCACGACCTCGCCTTCTTCAACGGTGAGTGAAACGCCCTTCAGCGCGTGTATTTGGCCGTAGTATGTGTGCAGGTCACGAATTTCAAGCAGACTCATTATCGCCTCGCTGAGCTTGCGCTTCGCGCTTCACCTGCTGTAATTGCTGCGCCTCTTGTTGGAGTTCGCGTTCGGTTTCTGTCACGATGTTTTCCAGGTAACCGAGCGTATCCTGTACGGTGTCTTCAAATTCACTGGAGGCACCGAGATACGCTTCAATCACAACCGGGTCGCGCTGCACTTTGGCTGGTGTGCCCTCGCTGATCTTTTCACCATAGTGCATCACGCAAACCTGATCTGAGATCGTCATGACCAGGTTCATGTCGTGTTCAATCAGCAGGATCGTCAGGCCGAGTTCATCACGCAGATCACGGATGAAATACATCATGTTCTCGGTCTCACGCGGGTTCATGCCAGCCGTCGGCTCATCCAGCAGCAGCAGTTGCGGCTCTAGTGCCAGCGCCCGCGCAATTTCCAGGCGGCGTTGCAAGCCATAGGATAGATTAGCAGCCATTATATCGCCCTGACCAGAAAGGCCGACGAACTCCAATAGCTCCATTGCGCGGTCAACAGCTTCCTGTTCTTCACGTGTATTCAAACCGATGATCGAACGCAGCATATCGGCTTTCAAGCGGGCGTGCATCCCGACCATGATGTTTTCTAGCACCGTCATCTCGCCAAACAAGCGGATATTCTGATAGGTGCGTGCGATGCCCCGGCGTGAAATTTGATCGGTGCGCAGGCCGTGCACGGCCTTGCCATTGAACACGATATGGCCTTCGTCTGGCGCGTAAAAGCCCGTCACACAGTTAAAAAATGTGGTTTTGCCTGCGCCATTCGGCCCGATCAGGCTGGCAATGACGCCCTGTGGGATACGCAGATCAACCCAGCGCACAGCAGTCAGGCCACCGAAGCGCTTCATCATGCCCTGCACGTCGAGCAAAACATTGTCGTGTTGGTTTGTGCTCATCAGTCAGCCCCCTGTGCAGCAGTCTCTGGCTCGTCGCGTTTGTCTTCGGATTTTTTGCGGGTGGCCCGTTCGGTGAGTTTGCGCACACGTGGCGGCAATAAGCCCTCTGGTTTGAGCAACATGGCCATCACCAGCACTACGCCAAACACCAGCAGACGATAGTTCTGCAATTCACGCAGCACTTCCGGCAGCCCGACCAGCACCAACGCACCCAGGAATACGCCCGGAATCGACCCCAGGCCGCCAATGATAATCAGGCTCAGCACATTGATAGATACCATCACCGTGAAGCTATCCGGGAAGATGCCGCGCAACTGCGCCGCGAAGATCGCACCACCCAGGCCAGCGAACGCCGAGCTTACACCGAACGCCAGCAACTTATTGCCGATCAGCCGGATGCCCATTGCTTCTGCCACATCCTCGTCGGCTTTCATAGCACGCCAGGCACGCCCTAAGCGTGCACCAGACAGGCGCAACACGACAAAGGCAGCAATCACCACCGCGAACACATATAGATAATAAATGTTGGTGGCATTGTTGAGTTCAAATACCCAATTCGGATTGAGAAAACTCAGGTCCAGCACGGGCACGGGTATAGGCGAAATGCCCTGTGCGGACCCCAATAATGGGCGCAATTCACGTGAGCGCGTCAGCACAGCGGTAATTTCACCGAAGGCCAGCGTCACAATCGCCAGATAATCACCGCGCAGGCCAAGCACAGGCACGCCCAGCGCCATACCCGTAAACGCGGATACCAGCACCGCGAGCGGCCACGCTTGCCAGAACGTCAGGATGCCCGTGCCGCCCCAGTTTTGCGCAATGCCGACGCACATGTCAATGTATTCAGCCGTTTGCACAGCATCGCCCACACAGCCCGTCGTGATGATGCTCGGCGTCGTCAGGATGGCCGAGGTGTAGGCACCGATGGCAAACGATGCCACATAGCCCAAATCCAGTAAGCCCGCAAAACCTACCATCACATTCAGGCCGATGCCCATAATGATGTAGAGCATCACCAGATCAAGCACGTTGGTGATGTACTGCCCCAGGAAAACGGGCGCGATCAGCACCAGCCCCATGCCCAGCATTGCCGACAAGCGATTGACGTTGTTGCGCTGGCCTTGCGAGGCCAATTCAAAGCGCCGGAAGGACACATCGCCAAGCCGGGGCACAAACCACAACGTCACAGCGCTCAACACCAGCAGCAGCAAACCCGTCACAGGCGTCACACGTCCGGCTGCATTCAGAAAGCCGATGCCCAATAGCGTCATCATCAGGTAGAACAAGGCATCGTGCACCAGCGGCATCGCGGCGGTGGCTAATGCACCTGCCAGGCTGACCAGCGCAAATATCAGTGGCATCGTGATGAGAGACGCACCACTATCGTAGAGCAACACGGGTGTTTCTGCTGCACCAAGCAGGATACCCCCATCTTCCAGGCCATTAAGGGCGATGATTAACGCCAGCAACACACCCAATGCCGCCCCCGGTGCAGCGCCAAGCAGTAGGCGCAGTTGCAATTGCTCCGGTTGAAAGTAGCGTGCTGCGATGTAACCGCCAGCCAGCGCCAGCGTCAAGGCGATAGCGTCCGGCAACGTCATCACATCTTTTATCTGCACCTGCAAAATGCCCATCAGCAGGAAGAAGGCCAGCGAAAGCGCACCTACGCGGACCACCCGCTGCGGCAATTCGATCAGGGCACCGCCGAGCAAACCCAGCGCAGCCCCAGCAATCAGCAGCAAGAACAGACCAGGGAATATAAGCTGCCCCTCACTGAAGCCAAACGTGACCACACTGCCAATCAGCGGCTCATAGTTGGGGAAGACAAAAAGCGCTGCATCACGGGGTACGCTGACCTCAAATAATACGACCAGCAGCAAGGCCAGCGACGTTACGAATCCCGCAACGGCACCGATAATGAGCGATGAGCGCCACCCGCGCTGTGCAGAGCGAGCCACCGACAGGACGCCCGTACCACCCAGCAACGCCACAAAGAACACCACATCCAGCGTCAGCGTATCGCGAACGATGTCGCGCTGCGAAAATGTGGCGAAAATGCCCGTCAGTGCCAGGATAATAGCGACAATGCCGATGTAAAATGCTTCGCGTGGTAGGAAGTCCGGGAGGCTCAGCGGCTTTGTGTTGTGGGGCGTCGTATGCTGTAGCGTCGTCATAGCCTAAGCCTTCTTGTCTGATAGCACTTCACCGAAGATACCTGTAGGCCGGAAGATCAGCACAATCACCAGCAAACCGAACGAGATCAGCGGCTTCAGTTGGTTTGACATGCCGATCATGGATGGCAACACGGATTCCGTCACGCCCAGGAACAAACCACCGAACATCGCACCCGGCACGTTGCCGATGCCGCCTAGCACCGCCGCCGCAAACGCTTTAATGCCAGGGCTAAAGCCCATAAACGGCGTCACCTGACGGTTGTACAGCGCAAATAGCACGGCGGCGGCCCCTGCCATGGCTGCACCCAGGATAAACGTAACCAGAATCACCCGATCAACGTTAATGCCCATCAGCGCCGCCGTATCTTTGTCCTCAGCAACCGCACGCATGGCCTTGCCCGTTTTGGTGCGCTGGATAAAGGCCCACAACATCGCCATCAGCCCCAGCGCGACGAACAGCACCACGAAGTAAATAGGCCGAAGCAGAATTTGCTCGCCCAGCATTTCCACGCGGTAGATGCCGTTAATTAAATCAATGCCAGGGCAGATTTCCGCACCATCTTCAATTTCACAACCTGCGATGCCGGGCAACACGAAATAATGCACGCGGGGGTATGAACGCGCCTGCGACCCAAACAGCAGCAAGAATAACTGCTGTAGCGTAATTGAGGCACCAATTGCTGTGATGAGCGCCACCAGACGCGGTGAGTTACGCAAAGGGCGGTAGGCGATGCGCTCTAGTAATATGGAGATGACGACCGATGCAAGGATGCCGACTAGTAGCGTAAAAACCAACGCGAGGAAAGTCTGATCTTCCAGGAAGCCCGTCTCGGACATGACGTGGATCGCGAAAAACCCAATATACGCCCCGGTCATAAAAACCTCGCCATGCGCGAAGTTAATCATGAAGAGGATGCCGTAAACCAGCGTGTACCCCAGGGCAATCAGCGCGTAAATGCTGCCCTGTGCCATCCCGAAAATAAACTGGCTGATAAACGTCCGCAGGTCGTAGCGGCTACCGTCAGGGTTGCAACCCGAAAAATCGCAACCCGTGATATTCGTAATGGCAGCATACAAGATTAGCAGTAGTAACGCCGCGCCCATGATACGTAGTGGGTTACGAATTAACTCAATTAAACCGCTGAAAGGTTGGGATAAGCGCATAGTGCACACCTTGCGGAGCAATCGTTGACAAGTAACTTTTCGCGATTGTGTAATGACGCGCTTGCGTGCGTCCGTCAAACCCAACAGACAATCGAGACCATGAGGTGAACAGTTACGAGAACTCAGGGGCCGCAGCCCCCGAATTCTGAGGATTCTGTGCGTTGTTTTATCTGTTAGTCAATCGTGGTGATAGTCGTCAACAGTTCAAACTCGCCATCCTGAACCTGACTGACGCCAACCGAGACGACAGCGCATTCACCTGTACCATCGCAAGCGTACTCACCCGTTACACCGCTGAACTCGGCGCTGCGGATGTACTCTTGTAAGGCGATGCGTTCCACAACGAGGTCGCCGCGATCATCAACGTAACCGACCGCTTCGACAGCATCCAGGATCAGATTCGTTGCATCGTAGGCGTTGCTGTTGAAAGCCGTTGCAGGTGCTTCGTTGTAGGTTTCCTCGAATTGTTGCAGATATTCGTCGAGCGCTTCGCCCTCTGTGGGGATTGGGGCCGTCACAATCAAGCCTTCAGCCGATTCACCAGCCAACTCGATGGTTTCGTTAACGCGCAGTCCATCTGCACTCATGAACGGTACATCCTCTAGGCCCACATCAAAGCGCTGATCCAGCAGACGCGCACCCTCAGCAGGGAAGCCGGAGAAGTGGATCAGGTCGGGGTCTTCCAGGAGAATATCTTGCAGCAGTGCACGGAAGTCTGTATCGCCGACGCTGATGCCGTCACGCGCCACGACTTCGCCACCCAGGGCTTCAAATTCGGCTTCGATGACATCGGCCAGACCAACACCATAGGCGCTGCTATCGTCAATCAGGGCGATACGCTCAGCCCCCAATTCTTCAAAGATATAGCGTGCAGCGATAGCGCCCTGAGCGCCATCGCTACCAACTGTGCGGTTGAAGCTGAAGCTATCGTTCTGCGTCAGGTTAGCGGCGGTGCAGCTCGCGCTGACAACCGAGTACATGGCCTCATCGAAGATCGGTGCAGACGCTTCGCAAGCCGAGGAACACATCGGCCCGACCAGCGCAACGATGCTCTCGTCGGAGACAAAGCGGTTAGCGACGGTCTGGCCACCCTCTGGTGAACACATATCGTCCTGAGCATCCATCATCACCTCGAATTCCACGCCATCAACGGTGACGGTGGGGCGATCATCCAAAGCCAGTTCCATACCGCGCTGAATATCGACGCCGAGTTGTACCAGCCCCTCGCCAGAAAGTGCACCCGCATAGCCCAGGCGAACCACTTCTTCCGGCGAAACCATCACGCTCGGACCCATCTCACCCATGTCATCGTCACCCATGTCGTCCTGCGCGACGACGAAACCAGCGACCATCAGCAGCGTAATCAGCGTCAGCAAAAATTTTGTATTCTTAAACATATCGTTGTACTCCATGCCGTGTCTGTGTTTGTTGTATAACAAAGTCAGCTTAAACTCCATATATAACGAACCCGATGGCATTTTGCAACCACCGGGCGCACAATAGTTAAGCGTTTACTTAACCACGCTTATTCTTCGCTAGCTTCTGGGGTTGGCGGCAACAGCACCGCGTCAATCACGTGGATGACGCCGTTGGATGCTTGAACGTCAGTTACCACTACGCTAACGCTGTCATTCAACACAACGCCCTCATCCGTCACGCTGATCGAAATCTCAGCACCCTCTAGCAATGTAGGCACGCTCTGGCCACTTAGCTCCACCACATCAGCGGCAAGCACCGCACCCTCTACGACGTGATACAGCAGAATATCCGCCAGATCGTCACGCAGCAGCAATTCATCGACGCTGACGCCGAGTTCATCCAGTAAAGTGCCGAATGCTGCGTTGGTTGGCGCGAAAACGGTCAGTTCATCATCGCCGCTCAGCGCATCCGTCAAGCCGGCGGATACAACTGCCGCGACCAACGTGCTGAAGTCCTGATTGCCGACTGCGATGTCTAAAATTGTACCAAGTGGCTCTTCGATCTCAGCGGCTTCGGCATCTGGTGTTGTCTCGGCATCTGGTGTTGTCTCGGCTTCTGGCGTCGTCTCGGCATCTGGTGTTGTCTCAGCTTCTGGCGTCGTCTCGGCTTCTGGTTCTTCAGGTGTTGGCGGCAGCAACACGGTATCAATCACATGAATGACACCGTTACGTGCTTCGATGTCTGTATCCACAACGTTGACGTTGTTATTTAAAATGACTTCGTCGAAGGCAATGGTGATGTCGATGCTTTCACCTTGTAACGTCTCGACGCTTTCGCCATCCAGTTCCAGCACATCAGCGGCCAAGACGCGGCCTTCAACCACGTGATAAAGCAGGATGTCCGTCAGGGTCTCGGTATCCGCAAGCAGTTCTTCAGCGGTCAGGTTCAGTGCTTCCAGTGCGGCTTCAAATGCGGTATCGGTCGGGGCGAAAACGGTCAGGTCATCCATACCCGTTAGTGCGCCAACCAGATCAGCAGCTTCGACAGCAGCAGCC
The DNA here is from genome assembly GCA_034437615.1 of Anaerolineae bacterium. Classification (GTDB taxonomy): domain Bacteria; phylum Chloroflexota; class Anaerolineae; order Aggregatilineales; family Phototrophicaceae; genus DAOTTW01. The sequence goes on from DAOTTW010000396.1 coordinate 7,175, forward strand.
AAGATGCTAAAGCCTTCGGTGCTAGAAGCAATGTCATACAGATGCGGTGTATACGCCAACGTCGTCAACACTTCGTCGCGTACTGCTGTGAGGTCGCTTTCATCGCCAGATAGCGTGACAATCACTCCACGACGCTCAAAACCCAGATCAATCAGCGATGCCGACCCACTCTGGTCACGGCGCGGCAGGTCAACGGAAACACGCGCCAGCACATTAGCGCCCATCATGCTTGTCCCAGGCTCATAGCCGCTGCGATTCAGGAAAAACGCGAGTTCTTGTTGAGCGTCCTCAAATTCAGCATCACCAACGAAGGTATCGTAGTTATCCGGCCCGCTAATCAGTACCGTATTGGCATCTTGTGTCAGGCGCACGATGTCTGTGCCTTCATCCACAGTCCATCCCGGCGGGAAGGTGAAGCTCAGTGCAGGGCTATCAAATGACGTGACATCCGTCTCGGCATCTGGTGTCGTCTCGGCATCCGGCGTCGTCTCGGCATCCGGCGTCGTCTCGGCATCCGGCGTCGTTTCGGCATCCGGCGTTGTCTCAGCGTCCGGCGTCGTCTCGGCATCCGGCGTCGTCTCAGCGTCCGGCGTCGTCTCGGCATCCGGCGTCGTCTCGGCATCCGGCGTCGTTTCAGCTTCTGGTGTCGTCTCGGCCTCTGCGTCTGTAGGCGGTAACAGTACGCCATCAATCACATGAATAATGCCGTTGCTGGCTTCGATGTCAGCGCGGATAACTGTTATGTCCCCGTTCAGTGTGATGTTGTCATCAGCATTGACCGCAATTGTCGCACCTTCCAGCAAGGTCGGCACGTCCTGCCCGCTTAATTCCAAGACTTGCCCAGAATTCACCGCACCTTCAACGACGTGGTATAGCAGGATATTCGTTAGCGTTTCGGTATCCGCCAACAGCTCCTCCTGTGTCAGATCAAGCGCGTCCAGGGCTTCCTCGAAAGCGCTATCACTGGGTGCGAAAACGGTCAGTGGGTCGTCGCCACTCAGCGCATCGGCAAGGCCTGCCGCTTCGATAGCTGCCACGAGAACCTCAAAGGTGTCATTTCCAGCGGCGACCTCTACAAGCGTGCCGAGTTCGGGTTCTTCGGTTGCGATGGCGGTGGGGGTAGGTTCTTCGGTCGGTTCCTCAGTTGGGGTCGGGGTAGCAGCTTCTTGTGTGGCACATGCCGCCAACACAAAAACGAGCATGGTAGCAAGTACAAAGATGAGACCAGACTTACGTAAAGTCATGGGCATTCCTCCTGATAATGTGCAAGTGAAGTGAGTGGATACGCAAATACGCTAGTGCACAGGTAGCCACTAGCAACAATCGTGAATAAGGCTATATGTGAATTTATGCACCAATGCCTGTAATGGTAACACCTGCTCTTTAAGCGAACAACGAAATCAGGCGTAAACACCGGCGCAATTCATCAAGTTTTCATGCATTCAGCACATCAGGCGTTAGACGCAACAAAAGCCATCGCCTCGTCCACTGTGCCTAACGTGATTCCTTGCACCGAGCGATCAATACGACGCAGCAAACCCGTTAACACGCTACCAGAGCCAATTTCGATGAAGGTTGTCATGCCAGAGTCGATCATCTGCTGCATGGTTTCGTTCCAGTGCACCGGGTTGGTTAGCTGCGCTTCGATTTCACGGCGGATCGTCTGCACATCGTTCAACGGTGTGGCGTTGCTGTTGGCGTAGACAGGCATTCGTGGCGTGCTGAACGTCGTCTTTTCGACGACCTTGATAAAACTTGCTTCTGCTGGTGCCATCAATGGCGAGTGCGGCGCAACGCTGACCTTAAGCGGGATCGCACGGCGAGCACCAGCCGCCTTCGCCAGTTCCAGCGCTTTTTCCAGCGCGGTACGGTCGCCACTAATCACGATTTGGCCGGGGCAATTGTCATTCGCGAGTGCAAGCGGTTGACCTGTTGCTGCGCTGGCCTGCTGGCAGATGTCGCGCACCTGCTGCGGCGTCATGCCAAGTATGGCCGCCATACCCCCAGAATGATGGCTGCCCGCTTCCTGCATCAGACGAGCACGCTCATGCACCAGCGGCACCCCCGCTTCAAACTCCAGCGACCCTGCCGCCGTCAGCGCCGTAAGTTCACCCAGGCTATGCCCGGTGACGCTAGCAGGCACCGCTGCTGGCAATTGCTGCTGCAAGACGCGCAAAATAGCGATGCTATTGATATACATGGCGGGCTGCGTGTTTAGTGTGTCGTTGAGCACATCCTCCGGCCCATCGAACATGATCTTCGATAGGCTGTAGCCCATCAATTCATCAGCGTGTTCATAGGTCCGGCGGGCAACCTCATATTGTGCGGCGAAATCCTTACCCATCCCAACAGTTTGTGAACCCTGACCTGGAAATACAAACACCGTCTTTGACCAATCCAGTGCCATGTTGTTCTTCCTCCTTTTCTTTCTTTGCTTCTCTATTTCTTTCTTCCCCCACAGAGCAACATGGTAGCACCACACAATAGCGTGGCCGTGCATTTTTCATAGCAGACGCAGCAAGCCGCGTCCCTACATGACCACTGTGAACCGTAGGGACGCCATTTTTGGCGTCCGGGGTGGCGTCAGCCGCCATAACGACTACCGATTTTCACCGCCCACGTTTCCCTAGTGGCGCTACCGCAACACCACGTTAAACAAAAAATCGTGCTACAGAGCAGCACGATTTTTTTACTCGGACGATCTTGCCTTATTCGTCGTCGCCTACTTCATAAACCTGCTCGTCCTTGTATGATCCGCATTTTTGGCATACACGATGAGCGACCCGGTATTCACCGCATGTTCCGCACACCACCAGATGATTCAGTGTCAGGGCGTGGTGCGCACGACGACGATTGCGCCGGGATTTGGAGACTTTGCGCTTTGGCAACGGCCCCATAATGGCACTCCTTGTTTAACTATTCGGTGTTTTTGTCCGCGACATAACCCTAAAAGTATAGGGCTGTGCGAATGGTCGGTCAAGATGCGTTCGCAAGCCCGTGCAGAAACGCAATCACGGTCTGTATGCCACGCCGATACATCGTAAGCGAGAAATTCTCGTTAGGGCCATGTGCGCCGCAATCCGGCAAACCAAAACCAAGCAATACAACAGGCACCCCAAGCAGTGCTTGAAACTCAGCGACGATAGGAATGCTGCCACCGCCGCGCACATACAGCACAGGCGTATTCCAGATTTGCTGATAGGCTTGCGCAGCGGCCTGGACTGCCGGGTGATCTATCGGTGTGATGGCGGGCAGACCGAATTCGCGTAATCGCAATTCCACGTGGGCGGTTTGCGGGCTGATCTGCCGCACATAGTCCTGAATACGCTCGAAGATTACACGTGGGTTTTGATCCGCCACCAGACGACAGCTTAATTTGGCACGCGCTTCAGCAGGCAACACCGTCTTGAAACCGTCGCCCGTGTAGCCGCCGAAGATACCATTGACCTCTAACGTCGGGCGTGCACCGACGCGCTCAATCTTGCTGAAGGTCCTTTCGCCATATTCGGGCAGGTCGCCCATCCATGCTTGCCATGCCTGCGGGGTGAAATCGCTTTTCTTCAGTTGTTCGCGTTCTTCGTCGCTCAGGTCACGCACTTCATCATAAAAGCCAGGGACGGTCACACGCCCTTCGTCATCGTGCAGCTTAGCGACAATTTCCGCGATGGCCTGCGCCGGGTTGTGGATCATACCGCCATAGCCGCTGTGCATATCGCGTTGTGGACCACGCACAATCAGGTCCATCGCAAGCAGGCCACGCAAGCTGTAGACGATGCTTGGCTGCTCTTCAGAATTGATGGTCGTATCGGAGATCATGCAGCAATCGGCCCTCAGCAAATGCTGATGCTCTTTCACAAAATCTGCCAGGTGCGGCGAACCGATTTCTTCTTCGCCTTCGATGATGTACTTCAGGTTCACCGGGCATTCGTTCGTCTTCAGCAAGGCTTCAGCCGCTTTGAGTTGGATCATCACCTGCCCTTTGTCGTCTGTCGCGCCGCGTGCAATCAAACGGTCAGCCTGCACCTGTGGCTCGAAGGGGTCATGCGTCCAGCCATCCTCGGTGACAGCGGGTTGTACGTCATAATGGCCGTATACCAACACAGTCGGCGCGTCGTCGCCAGCGTGCAACCAATCCGCATAGACAACCGGGTGCCCCGGCGTCGGCATAATGGCCACGTTTTCCAGGCCAACGGCACGCATCTGCTCGGCCAACCAATCGGCAGCGTTGCGCACATCATCGTTGTGCTTGGGGTCGGTGCTGATGCTTGGTATGCGTAACCATTCGATCAATTGCATCTGGAATTGCTCGTGGTTGGCTTCTGCGTATTTTGTTGCAGTGTCCGTCGTCGGTGTCATAGTCAGTCAGGCTCCATTTGTCCATTTGTCTATACAGAAAACGTATGGTGTAATGCGAATATGCTGTGAGGTAAAAAATTACCGGCCAGGCAGATATTCTCGGCGTGCTAAAGCGGCTTAATGACTGATGGCCTTTGCTGCGTGCTCCCAGATCACATGGCGCGTCTCGTCATTCGGTGCAAACGGGAAGTAATAGCCCACA
>DAOTTW010000397.1:0-11865 GCA_034437615.1 Anaerolineae bacterium
ACTTACGAAGTGTTGACCGGCACTAAGCCGTTCACGGATGTGACACCAGCGACGATTATGTATCGCCAGCTTAACGAACCGCTTCCCGATGTGACGGTTGCGCGGCCAGATTTGCCGACTGATGTTAACCTGATCTTGCAGAGAGCAACGGCGAAAGACAAGACGCTACGTTATGATAGCGCACTGGATTTCGCTCGTGAATTCCAGGATAGTGTGCGTAGCGCGGCTATTTCCACGCCGACGCCTGGCTCATCTCCACCCGGTCTGGGCGCAATCACACAAGCTGAACAGTCGTTGCTGAAGCCCCCAAACCCGTACAAAGGTCTACGTGCATTTCAACGGGCCGATGCAGGCGATTTCTTCGGACGCGATCAGTTGATACAGCGCTTGTTGCAGCGCCTACAGGTCAACGATGGTAACGAGGCTTTTTTGGCGGTTGTCGGCCCAAGTGGTAGCGGAAAATCAAGCGTTGTCAAAGCTGGCCTCATGCCACGCATCCAGGACGGTGTACTCGGTGATGACATCGACTGGTATTTGGCAGACATGGTACCGGGCACACATCCAATTGAAGAACTTGAAGCGTCTCTGCTCGGCATCGCAACAATGGACATGCCAGGATTATTCGATCAGCTAGCGCAGAACGAGCGTGGGTTAGTGCGGGCTGTCAAACGCTTGCTACCAGGTGATTCGTCGCATCTTGTGCTCATTATTGACCAGTTTGAAGAGGTATTCACACTTGTCGAGGATGAGCAACTGCGCAAACACTTTCTGGATTTGATTCTGGCGGCGATACAGGATGCGCGTAGCCGCATCAGGGTCATCATCACACTACGGGCTGATTTTTACGACCGACCACTGTACTACAACCAATTTGGGGACCTCATCCGTAGACGAACAGAAATTGTTCTGCCGCTGTCCGATGAGGAATTAGAAGCAGCTATGCGCGGTCCAGCAGAACGTGTCGGCGTGGCTGTGGAGCCTGCGCTTGTGTCGACGGTTGTCAGTGAAGTCAGTCAACAGCCGGGTGCATTGCCGCTGCTACAGTATGCGCTCACGGAGTTGTACGAACGCTCTGCGAATAATCGCCTGACTTTAGACGTTTACAATGATATTGGTGGTGTTTCTGGTGCGCTGGCTAAACGCGCTGAGGACATCTTTCAGGATTTCGATGAGCAGGCCCAGCAGATAGCACGGCAAATATTTATGCGTTTGGTAGCGCTTGGTGAAGGGACGGAGGACACACGCCGCCGCGCAACTCAGGAAGAGTTATTATCTTTATCTGAAGATCGCGACAAGTTTAACCGAGTCATCGAGACCTATGGCCGTTCTCGTTTGTTGACCTTCGATCATGACCCTCAAACACGCCATTCAACTATTGAAGTGGCGCATGAGGCGTTGATCCGCCAGTGGGAGCGATTGCGCGAATGGTTAGACGATAACCGTGAAGGTCTGCGCTTGCAACGACGCCTGACAGCATCCAGCCTGGATTGGATTCAAGCTGGTAAGGATCGTAGCTTCTTGGCAAGGGGTGTACGTTTACAGCAGATCGAGGATTGGGTCGCGTCCAGCGACATGGCGCTTAACGACCTGGAAACAGAATACCTGCAGGCAAGCGTTGCAGAGCGAGAAGAGCAAAAACAGGTGCAACAGTTGCAAATCGAGCGCGAAGAGCGGCTTGTAGCGCGTGCACGAAACCGCCTGCGAGCGCTAGCGGTTGTGTTAGCGTTGGCTACTGTTTTGGCGCTAGGGTTAGCGGGCTTCGGGCTTAATCAAGGGCAAATTGCCACAGACGCCCAGATTGCAGCGGAGATCGCACGGGACCTAGCAGAAGACAATGAGGAAGCAGCCGCACGTAATGCTGCTGAGGCTCGTAGCCTTGCTGTTGCGGCTAATGCGCGTAGTGCACTTGCCGAGAATGACCCGCGTTTGGCGTTATCACTGGCATTGGCTGCTGAGGAGGTTTACGACAAAACACCCTCACAGGTGCGCCAAGTGCTGTTTAATGTCGCTTATGCACCGGGGCCATCTCATAAGCTGCAAAGACACGACGCAGCGGTGATTTCTGCTGCATATGCGGCAGATGGCAGCCAGGCTGCATCTGTATCGGTAGATGGTATTTTGCTTGTGTGGGACGCCCTCACAGGTGATATGGTGCAGCAGATCGCAGCGGATACAGCGATCCTGGACATTGCTTTCCATCCAGATAATGCGCGGATTGTTGCAGGTTTGTCTGATGGCAGCGTGCGTATCTGGTCCGCTGAAACAGGTGAGCAATTGACCGCTTATGAAGAGGCTCATGACGGAATGGTGACGACTATTGCGGTCAGTAATGACGGGACACATGCATTATCTGGTGGCGATGACCAACAAATTATCTTATGGGAGATAGACAATGGGCGCGAAGTTCGCCGCTTTGAGGGTCATAAGGGGGCGATTTTGAATCTGGATTTTGCATCGGATGGCGATTCCTTTGTTTCGACCGCAGCGGATGCACAGTTCGCTGACACAAACATTGATGCCGAAGATCGCACGGTTCGGGTTTGGGATGTCGAGAGCGGCGAACAACGCTTCGTAATTGATCCTGATTCCGGCTTGCCGCGTGCGGTTGATTATAGCCCTGATGGTCGGTTGATCGCGGTAGGGGTCTGGGATGAGACCAATGGCGGCACGGTTCGCATTTACGATGCTGAAACGGGTGAGGAGCTGGAGCGGTTTTTCGGTCATGCGAATGTCATAACAGCGGTTGTGTTTAGTCCTGATAGTGAGCTAATTGTCTCTGCGGCCTGGGACCAAACAATACGCATTCGGGATGTCGAACGCGGTACGGATGTGAGGCGCTTTGATGCGTTTGACGAGCGGCCATTGGCAGTAGATTATGCGCCTGACGGCTCGCACCTATTGATTGGCACGGGGAATGTGGGTGACATACCGTTTAGCCTCAACGATTCGTCCAGGGATACCACTGTTTGGCTGTGGGATTTACGCTACCGCGATGAAGTGTTGTCCTTTGAAGGGCATTCCGATTGGGTTTGGTCCGTTGATCTGCATCCTGATGAGCAAATGGCAGCAACAGGTAGCGGCCCTCTGCGTTTACCGGCGGCCAGACAGGGTGAAGCGGTTCCTGCTGTGGATACATCAGTGCGCTTGTGGGATGTGCAAACAGGTGAGCAAACCCGACAATTCAACGGCCACAGTAATACAGTTGACGCCGTTGTGTTTCATCCAGATGGCGAAACACTTTTCTCTGGTGCCTGGGATGGCTTCATCATTCGTTGGAACATTGAGACTGGTGAACGGGTCGCTTTATATCGTGAACACAGTGGCCGTGTCTTCGACGTCAATCTGAGCGCAGACGGTAACTTGATGCTGTCTGCTGGTGATGACCCAAACCCTGAAGACGATCAAGATGAGCATATTGCTTATTTGTGGGACACAGAAACGGGTGAGATTTTGCAGACCTTTCGCGGCCATACTGGGGGCGTCAATAGTGCCGTTTTCAGCCCTGACGAGACAACCGTGGCCACAGGTTCTTCGGATCGGACCATTCGCTTATGGGATGTAGAAACGGGTGAGGAACTGCAACGGCTTGAGGGGCATACCGCCAGTGTTAACGAGGTGATATTTAGCCCTGATGGAACACTGCTTGCAAGCAGCTCATGGGACGATAGCGTGCGCTTGTGGGACGTGGCCAGTGGACAGCAGTTGCGTGGTTTTGCTGGCCACAACGGCAATACATTTGGATTGGCTTTCAGTTCAGATGCTCGTGCGCTGTTATCAACTTCTGAAGATTCAACCATCCGCTTGTGGGACCTGGAAACAGGCAACGAGATTCACCGCTTCGGAACGCATAGCGACTGGATACAGGAGATTGTACTGAGCAAAGATGGTTCGTTTGCCGTTTCTGCTGCCCAAGATCGTACAGCGAAGGTATGGCGGGTGGACCAGGGGGTTTCCGAGTTGCTAGCGTTCGTAGCGGATCATCGTTACGTTCGGCCACTAACGTGCGCGGAACGAGAACGCTATGGCGCTACACTATGTTAGTGGCGTAGCGTCATGTGTTTTGCAGGGTCGTTAGCACGGTTGAGATATTGCTGTGTCTGTCGTATCATCGTCGTTCAACTCAGTTGTAGCTGCATACGACGAGGCACAATGCCCAATAACAACTTCACACATGATACATACCTCAACCGCTTAACACAACAAGATTCAGATAAGTGGGATGCTAAAACGGCACGTTGGACATCTTCAACATATGATGTGAAGTTTGCCAGTGTGACATATGTCGATGTACAACCGGAAGACGAATATAGCTTCGATTTAAGTGCTTATGGCATTTCTCGCTTGCTGCGTCGCTTACTGGGCAGTTACAGCGACAGAGATTTGCACCGGGCAGCGGAGTGGGTTACGACACATCAGAATCATGTCGTGGCCGATATTTTGCAGGACATGGCAATAGCAGCACACCAAAGCGGTGAAACAATCCCTGAGTTACAGGACTTGTTTATTGCTACAGAGACAGAGCTGTACCTCCCGTATGGCATGAAAATGCCGATTTGCTGTGTGACAAACATCGTGCCGCGTGACACGCCCGACGATGGCATGGATAAGTTTGTTGCATTGCTGGAACCAAGCGAGGCAGAGTCTTACGTCAACGAGCGCATTGCGTTCGTCAACAACAACTTTAGCCTTCGCATCCACTAGGGCGGTTAATCCGCCAATAGGTGATCGACTGCATCCTGAAGGGTCTGTGGCGTATTAGCAGTTGCCTGTGATAGTTGCCGTGGCTGGAGGATGTCGAGCCGACGGCGTATTTTTGTAAGCCGCTGTTCGACATCTGCTGATAGTGGCCCTTGCTTGGCAACAACTTCCATCAGCGTATGTGCCAGATCGTAATTGCTTTGCTCAAGCGCGTGGTCTGCCAACAGCGATACCAAATCAATAATGAGGTCCTGGGCTTTAATGTGTCTCGCTTTGCGCAAAGCGAGACGATAGTAACCACTTGTCGCTTTTCTGTCGTTGTCAGCTTGCGCTAAGTTTTTAAGCACGGCAATCGCCCCACGTTGGTCACCCACTTCAAGGTAAAGATCGTAGCTGCGCCTTAAGTTATCTAGTGCCTCTTCCGTTCGGCCCAGGTCGTGCAATACAGTTCCCAGGTCATCCAGAGCTTCCGCCACCGCACGCCGATCAGACTGTTGTTGGGTGATTACAAGACTTTGTTCAAGGTACTGAATGGCTTGTTCGTAGCGTTTTTGCGCTTTAGCCAGCCGACCTAAGTTATGCAGCGCATAGCCGATGGCACGTTGATCGCCGATGCGCCTCGCGATTTGCAAGCTTTCGTTATAAAAGGCCGTAGATGCCTCATAGTCTTGCTGTTCGCGTGTGATGCTGGCTAAGTTGTTCAGTGCGCTGGCGATGCCTCGTTGATCGCCAATCTCACGGAAGATCGCTACACTTTCCTCGTAGTATGCACGGGCTGCCTGATAGTCCTGCTTATTGCGTGCTGTGATGCCCAGGTTGCTCAGGCTGCTAGCGATACCGCGTTGGTCACCGATTTGACGGCGCGTTGCGAGGCTTTCCGTCAAACATTGGATCGCGTTATCGACCTCGCCTGAAAAACGATGAATGATGCCGAGATTGTTCAGGCTAGCGGCGATGCCTTTCTGATCTTGCATTGTGCGCCGTAGGCTTAAGCTTTCGTTGAAGTAGGCGCGTGCTTCTTCCAACTGACCAAGTTGTGCTGCAATGGTGCCGAGGCCGTTGAGTGCATTGGCGAGTAGAGAGGATTGGTTGAGTGTCCGGGCGATGGCTAAGGCCCTGGTGTGGCAATCCAACGCTGTTTCGTAATCCGCACGTTTTTGTGCAACTTCACCTAAACCGACAAGGGCAGAAACGATGCCTTCTTTATGTCCCAAGCTGCGCGATAGGGCAAGGCTGGCCTCATAATTCTCAATCGCCCGCACATAGTCGCTTACACCTTCATAGGCATCGCCCATTTGCTTAAGCGTTTGCAGTTCGATGGTGGTATCGGGGTGCTGTTTCAGCAGATCAAGCACTTCTTGTAGATGCTTACGGGCTGCTACGAAATTGCCAATACGCAGAGCGTAATGAGCAGCAATATGTGCGTAATGAATGACTTTAGATGGATACCCGGCAACACGCCAGTAATCCGCTAGCAAGGCTGCCCTGGTTACATCATCAGGGTAAACTTGTTCAGTCGCTTCGGCAACTTGCCGATAGAGTGCTGGCTTTGTATGGATATCTAAATCACGCAGGATCACCTCGCGTAGCTTGTCATGCGCAAATACCCAACGCTCATCTATGTTTTCAAACACCAGCACATTCGCACAAATCGTTAGCCACGTACTGACATCCGTTGCCTGCAAAGCTTTGTGTGTGTTTACAAGTTGCGTCAATAGTTTGAAGTCAATCTCACGCCCCATAATTGCCGCCAGATATAGCAGAGGTAGTTGTTGTTCGGGCACACGTGATAGACGCCTGCGCACAACTTCTTGTACACCACCGGCAAATACACTGCTTGGCAATGTCATGATGCCGACATCCTCCAGTGCACCCGCATCTTCGGCTAGCGCACGTACCGTTTCAACAATGAAGTACACATTGCCTTCAGTCTCTCGCATCAGCAGATCGATCACCTCCGGTTTGGCGCTATTACCAAGCATGGATGTCGCTAGGATGTCGATGTGTTGAGATGTGAGGCGATCTAACGCGATACGCTGCATTTGTGGCAGTAGCGCGGCAACGTCGGTATCTTCGTCGCTACGGTAGCTTCCGATAACCAGTAGTGGATGCGTGGCTGCAAAGCGGTTGATCTGATGTAGTGGCTCAAGGCTATCTGTGGACCAGTGGAGGTCTTCGAGAACCAGCAGAATCGGTTGTTTGTGCTGCGTGAACAGATGCGCAATTGTAAGAGCCAGACGCTTCTGCGTATCTGCTCCGTCTAGCGGTGCTGCATCCTCAATGGGGCGTTGCAAGATGCGGCCAATATCCGGCACGACGAGCTTCAGGATAGAGGCTTCCAGGTCGCTCACCTCAGCGGATAGCAGAAGCCGCCGCACAGGTTCTTGCCAGATCTGATAGGGTGTGCTGGTGCGCGTTGTCTCCTGTGCTCTTAAAACAGTTACGCCTTGCACAAGCGCCCGCGTCCGTACTTCTTCGATTAGGCGTGATTTGCCGACACCACTTTCGCCGCTGATCAACCAAAGGCTACCATGTCCCTGTGTGGCTCGTTGTAAGGCATCGGTAAGCTGTTGTAGCTCATGTTCGCGCCCGATGAAGCGCGCGGCCTGTAAATAGCTCTCACGTATAGCGTAGCTTTCTATAGCGTCTTCATTCATGAGCAACGCCAGGTCTTTAATAACTTCCATCGCGTTCGTGTAGCGATCTGGTGGTGACTTCATGAGCAAACGACCAATAATTGCATCTAATGTGATGGCATTTTCAGGTATGCGGTCAATATCTAAGTATTCTGGCATCAGGTCGAAATCAGGTACTTTCGACAGAATATCACGTACAAGCTGAGATAAGTTGCGTGTGTTGAAGGGATGTACCCCTGCAAATATCTCGTAGGCGATCATGCCAGCAGCGTAGAGGTCTGATAGGGGGGATGCACCTTTGTTTTGCAAAATTTCCGGTGCCATGTACGTCAGAGTACCGGAAATCCCCTTTGCCGTTTCACCTTGCACCGCAAGCCCGAAATCGAGCACTTTAATTTGTTGTTGCGCATCTACCAGGACATTACCCGGCTTCAGGTCTCTATGTACGATGCCTCTACGGTGCAAATAGGCAATGGCTTGTAACATCTGCGAAAAAAGCGTCGCTTTACCTAGATCATCCGCTGTGGAGGCTGCTTTACGGATGTCGTTCGCATCCTCTAGCAGGGTCATGGTGAAATAAGGCTGCTGTAAGCGATCAAAGCCGTAATCGAGCACACTGATAATGTGTGGATGTCTTAATGATGCCAGCGTTTGAAATTCCTGGGCCAGCGCAACCCGCAGATCGGTTTTCGCCTGTGCGCGGCTGTTGAAGGTCAGCTCAGTGGTGGCAACTGTCACACGTTTGAGCGCTACTATCTCGCCACTCAAGCGATCTTGTGCTTTGTAGACAGCTCCCATCCCACCTGCGCCCAGCTTTTTGCCCAGGATATACCGATTCCCGATGAGTTGTTGTGCAGCTGTATCTGTCATGGCGCGTGACCTTTGCGGTTTGTGTATAAGCGCAAAACACATTGTATAGGCAAGTGCAGCGCAACCCAATTCTGAGCTTTGGATTTTATACTTTGTCGCATAGCGTGTGTGCTGTGCGAAGCACCCATAAATGCTTTATAATGATGGCGTTTTTGCAAGGCGTCAATCATGGTCATAGAGAGAGCAATTAGCACTATGTATCCTCTGGAGCAATTTTACTACGGTCAGTTGATTCATCACGGTCAAACGAAAGGTCAAGCGAGGGTACTTGCTCGTTCACAAGGTATACAAGATGAGCACGTGCAGGTTGCTTTGGCACATGCGGCTATCCCAGCACATCCTCAGATCGCAGACTTATCATGGGCTATTGTACGGGGCAACAAAAGTGCTCCGTTCATACTGTCACAAGCAGAAAGGACTGAAGCGGGAACTACAAGCTATCGCTTTATCTTGCTAACGACAGAAATTTATCGCTCATTGCAGGGTAATCTGATTGCCTTCAAGCCGTTTTTGGAGTCGCGCATTCCAGTTTATGATCGACTGGGCGATACACTACCAGCATTGAATTTGGATCCAGCAAAATTAGAGACAGCCGAACAGGTCGATTTGCTGCTCGATTTGCTGACCTACACAAAAGATAAGCCACGCGACGTTTTACAACCGTTGCTATCTTGTATTGTCAAAGGAGTGCCGCTGGTTGTGGTCAATGGTCCAGAGGATAGCGCCCAACGCTGGCGATTTGTGCAGGGACTGATGACGTTGCTGCCATCGTCCACACGTTTTGGTGTGACGTTTGCAACCTATCTCACAGATGAGACTGCGTATAACCAAATCAACAGTCAGATTGCATTCCGTGAAGGGCGCATTCCAGAAGGTGTTGCGGTCTACGATTGGGCCAGTGGCAGCGTATCTGGCAATGTTATCGTAGAGGACTACAGTCGCTTTATCGTCAGTCAATTGCGGCTTGATACGACGTTGGCCATTGAACAAGCAGAAGCGCTAACGCCTGTTGCAGGTTGGCGTTATCGTAGTGGCGAAACACTTGCCGGTGCCCTGGCCTACGCATCAAAGCGTTCAAAATACGACCGTGCATTAGAAAATAACATGCCTGTACAGGTCGATGAGGTTGCCCGCATTTTAGCTGAGGATGTGACGCTCAATGATCGGTTGAAAGTGATGTATGCGGGGCATTTGCTGACGATGTCACTGGCATTGGATAACACCAAGCACCTCGATGTTCTGGCACCCATCCTTATGCAAACGTCATCCTTTTCGCAGCAAGCACGTCAGCAATTAACCGATAAGCTCAACAACGGCAAGCAGGGCGCATTAATCTATGAAGCGATGCGCCGATGGTTTGAATTAGAACCAGAACTTGCTAAAACACGATGGTCTGCCGTTTTGCAACAGAGTGCAATGGCCGCATCGAATGAATACATCGAACGTGAAGACACTGATGCACTGAAGACATTCCTGAGCCAATTACAAACGTCAGACGCTGAACAACTTAAGCGCGTGGTGCCACAGCTATTGCAGCGTCTCATCCCGCTACTGAAGCACTACCCGGAATTTAGCACGCCTCTACTGCTTTTGGCGATTCAATATCTCGATACCTCAGCACTGAAACGAATACTTAGCACATCACAGTTTACGCGGCAACTCGCGCCGACCATTAAGCGTTATCTACATGGTGTGATGACGACGGAATCCGCAAAGCCAGGTGATTTGCTGAGTGCAGTTGGTGCTACAGCGAAGCACCAACGTATACAAGCGTTGCTTCAATTTGTAAGCCTATCTTTGCGAATGCAGAAGGCTTCGCAGATCAGTACAACTGTGTTGAAAGCGCTAGTGCGCACGCTTGGGACATCCGATGCGCAGCGACAGAGGCCAATCCTCGTGCGTGCGGCACAGGCTAAAGCAGAAGATACGCGACAGGCAGCTGACACCGAAGCTGCCCGTTACATTATGCAGCTCTTGTTGGCAGGTCAGGTACCAGAGGCACTTGCACACGAGATGATGCAACAATCCTTACTGCTATATGGTGGTGAACGGCAAGGCGATTACGTACAGTCGGTGTACACGGCATTCTCAGAGACACCGATAACAACGATAGATGCGCTGCACATGCTAAATGCCATCAGTGCGCACAAAGTCCGTGATATTCCGCTGATTGCAGCAGGTTGTGGGCTGTTGGTAAGTACGAAGTGGTCGCCGGAGATGCAACCTGTTGCAGAGCGTTCTATTCAGCGGCTAGAAGAAAATCCGCTTTACCTAGCAGGGATACACCCCGAACTGGTACTGGAATTGCTGCGTTTTTATCTCAAAGACGACCTTAACAGCGCAGAAGCACACATCAAGCGTGTGATGGACCTGATACCGACAGTGGCGGCACACAAAGACGCTCGCGTCGGTTTGGCGGCTATCAACGACATGTATAAGCTCATGCGGCATGACAGTAGCAAACGAGACATGGCTTTTGTTGCGATCTGCCAGTACATCCGCGAGGCAGACGATAAGCCCGCACAGCGTGCAATGGGCTACTTCGGCAAGGAATATGGCACAGATGCGTCGGCACGCCTACGGGTGGCCTTTACATTTAGTCGGATGATGGGTAAACGTGACCTGATCGCTTATAGCAACGCGATGCACACCACAGTCGAGTGGTTGATATATACCAATGCATATTATCTTCCCAGAGCGAAAGCACCTAGCATCGCTGAACTGACGACAGCAGTTCACAACATCCGTGCGGGAATTGACGTGCGCTATCGTGTTGAATTCGCGGAGGCTTTGCGTAATCTGGCTAAAGCAGTTGTGCTGTTGGGTGATGAACAACAGAAACAAGGACGTGGCAGACGTAATGCGGAGGCAATTGTACGCGGCAACGATGAAGCACGCTGTACGCTAGACGTGCTGCGGGCTGCTGGTGGCACTTTTGCGCGCAATATCGTTTACAACGTGCGAACGCAAGCATCCGAAGCTAGCGAAATATTTAAGGGGTTGCGCCCAAGCGATTTATACGAGCAAGTCGTCGTTACTACGGATGTTTTGCAGTCTCTGATTACAGCCGTCTCGACGGAAGGGCATTATCTGACCCATGCGGAAATTCAACAAGAGGTCGCGGCATTACGCGGCGCGGACCCTTCAGACGACTTGCGCGAAGCTACGAAAAGCCTGGCAGCAGATTGTCAGTATGTTGCAGAACTTGTGACAGACATTTTTCGTGATGGCAACAAAGACGCAGTCGAGGACGGCAGCCGTATAGGAAAAAAGCTGGATGCACGCAGCCAGCAGCCGCGTAATGTCTTGGAGATGTACCGCCTGGTGTATGCCGCCCTACTAGACACGGATTAGCGAATTGGGCCTAGTATTCAGGGTACGCCGAATTGGGCGGATATTGTTGCAGGCGGTTTTGGTAAACGCTTTAAGCGCACCACTGACTGTATCAAGGCGTTATGATGCGCAATTCGATTGTCTCTTCCAATATCCAACCGAATTCGCCATCTTCGAGCACGATCTGTACCCAACGCTCATTAGTAGAGCGCATGAAAGCGTGTACTTCGTATTGTTCGTGCTGGCGTGCTATCTGAATGACTGGAGCTAGAGCATCGGGCACCTGACGAATGTCGGCGGATAGCGCGTCAATGATGGCATCCATAGG
>DAOTTW010000398.1:0-5203 GCA_034437615.1 Anaerolineae bacterium
TTTGACCACCTGCAAGCCGTCCAGGGCTTCTGCGAGGCGTGCATTCATCTTGCCGAAGCTGGTGCGCACGCGCTCTGCGAGGGGGTGCAGCGTCAGGATGTAGCGCGTCTGCACGATGATATACAGCACGATAAACGTCACGGGTATGAGCAGTAAGGCTGGATGGATAAAGGGCGCACCCAGCGCGGGCATGAGCAAAAACATGCCAGACCCAAGCACGAGATTGAGGCCGGGGTTCATCATCAGGTTCATCTCGCGCACGTCGTTCGTCACGCGGGCCATGATCTCGCCAACGGGCTGCATATCGTGGAACGTCATGCTTTTGCCGAGCAGACTGCCGTACAGTTCGTCGCGCACGTCGCGCTCGATGCGCTGTGCGAAGGTCTCTGATGAGAAGTTGCGTATAAGCTGCACGACGGAGCGCCCGAACTGCGATGCGACCACCAGCAACACTAACAGCAAAATCTGTGGCAGTGGGTCGTCGCCAGGGTCGGAGATAACGTTGAAGGCTTCGCCGATCAGCAGGGGCACGACGGAGGCCAGCGCCGCGTTCATAAACGCCCCAAGCAGGAGCATCGTCAGCACGAGCTTATGCCGTAGGATGTGTGAGCGGACGTAGCGCACGGGGCTACGTTTATCCGTTTTGTATTGTTTTACAGCAGCGAATTCAACAGACATAGTGTTTCCTGAATTTACAGAGCAGTGTCAAACAGAACGCTAACAGACAGGTGAATAGACGCATGGAATGGGATAATGTGATGGGGCCAAACACACGTAACGGTTTGAGATGGTCATGCAAGAGCGTGCTTCTGCGCGTCTGCTGTGAAAAAGCGCGTGCCCATGCTGTCGTGTGGTGTTATCGTCCGCAGCAATTGACAGCAAGATCGCAGAACACAGTTATCATAGGTGCTGCCTGTCAGTCCAAGTAGCACCAATGAACCGCTTTCGCGCTGATTGGTCTTTGATTGTGCAAAAACAAATTGAACGTTTGATTAGTTTTAAGGGGTGGCGGTTAATTACCACCTGAAAGGCTCGTGATAACCGAAGCCAGCCGCTTCATGAGCTTTTGACGTGGGTTGGGGTCCTCCAGGGCTTCCAGGCCCACCTGATACATTGCGGCACCTGCGAAGAGCTTGCCATCCCGCACCTGCAAGCTACCTAGCGCCATCATCGTCTCGGAGTAAAGCTGCGTTTCTTCGAGTTCCAGGAAGATGTCGGCGGCCTGACGGTACGCGCTGAACGCCTGCTCTTTGTCGCTCAAGGCGAGATACACGCCGCCCAGATTGCCCAGGACTTGTGCGCTACGCTTTTTATCGCCCAAATTTTGAAAGGTGTGCAGCGCCTCCTGCATCATTTCCAGGGCTTGCTGGTGCTCACCGAGCGCACGGTGGACCAGGCCCATATTCACCTGCATCTCTGCGACCATATCTGGTTGATTGTTTTGCTCGTAGGCGGTTTGGGCTTCCTGAAATGCGCGGCCCGCCGCTTCGTAGTCATGCTGTGCATACAGTTTAATGCCTTGTGCTTGCAATTCATCGCCTGTGCTCATCGGCTATCCTTGTTTTATATGGGTCGTTGGGTGGCTAGTACAACACGTCGGAAATAAGCCTACAATGCGGCTAAGCCGCCCCGGACGCCAAGAGTGGCGTCCCTGGGGTATCTATCGTTCGCAGGGACGCGCCTCGGCGCGTTCCCACAACCTAAATTATCTCTGCGATGTAGCGCTACATGGTAATATCGAGCAAACTTTCCGCAACCTTGCGCAGTTCATTTGTTGGCATCCGACTATACATAATCGCAATTTTGATAAAGTTGACGTTGAGTGGGTTGGCGGCAAATTCGCGTATTTCTTCGTCAAGGTCGGTGAATTTTTTCCATTCTTCGCGAATTTTGAGCAAATCCCCGATGTAGCTTGAGCCGTCGATGAAATAATCCATGTTGCGGTTGACGGCGTTGGATAGAACCGTCAGTTGGCTCATGGGGATGGCCTCTGTGCCGAGTTCGTAGCTTTCGAGCTGCTGTATGCTGATGAAAGCGGCTTCTGCAACCTGCTGCTGGCTTAAAGCGGCTTCTTCGCGTGCCTGGCGCAGCAAGCCGCCGATCACACGCTGACGCAGGGCCATATATTCACGCTGGACGCGGTGCGTTTCGCCACGATCCAGGTTCATTGTCTTTTGGCCCCAGAAATGGCTAATCGGCACATCCAGGTAATACGCCAGCATCTCTAGTTGGGGTAAATCCGGTGTATCGTCGCCGAATTCCCACGCTTCGATGGTTTCTGTGGGTAAGCCGAGCAAGCGGCCACATTCCTGCGTGGTGCGTGCTGCGCTCAGGCGTGCATCGCGGATGAGCACACCGACCATCTTGGCCCGCAAGCGATACGATTCTGCCGGGTCAAATTCGCTTTGTGTTTCTTGCTGCTGACCCTGCTTTTTGGCGTTGGCTTGTTTCATCCGAGCAGCAAAATCATCGAAAGACATGCGTTTACCTCTTGGTTGTGGTTTGTCCTGTGTCTGGCACCAAACGCGCTTGTGTTGTGCTGGCGTCCGCAGAATGCAGTGCTGCCTGCATTTGCGTGTGCGTGGCTAATTTGCATTATAGACCGTTGCCGACATTGCGGCAACCACAGCGCCTATGCACCTGTGCCTGCATTTTGGTTGATTGGTTCGGGGTGGGTCATGACCTGACCGAAAAACGCAACATAACGTTATGGTTTAAATTTGTAAACCTTAGCTATACGTATGGTGAAATAAACCGTAAAATAGAATGCGTAGGGGTAAACTCAGATGAAAGTCATTCGATGCAAACTGATGCGCAGCAACTTATTACGCAGATAGCGGATTACATTGGTGCTGGCCTGCATGTCGATAACTTGCTGCCCAGGGTCGTGCAAGCTATCTATCAGGCGTTGGCGTGCGAACAGGTTGTACTTGCCATCAAGCAAGACGATCCGTTTACGCCACTGCTGGAGGTCGCTGAACCTATCTTGAACGCTGACGACCAGCAGGCTTTGCATGATCTGCTGACAGAGGATTGCCAGACGTTGCTACAACTGCGCAACCCTGGGGCTTACGAACGCACGGTGCCGGGGTCTGCAAATATCTGTGCGGCCCGTGTTGCGGATGTGCTGGGCGCAGATATGCTGATCTTATTGCCGCTGACCTTGAACGACGAGGCGTTCGGGACGATTTTTCTCGTGCCAACGGACCCACAGCGCTTGCGTGAGCAGGTGAGCGTATTGCACTATATGCTGCCGATGCTGGCTGTTGCGGTGAAGGGGGCGCTTATGCAGGCGTCACAAATGCGCCAGAGTGATATGCTGCAACAGATCGACGCCGAATTGAGCGATCAGATCGAACTCGGCTATGTGTTTCAAATGGTGTTGGATTGGGCGTTGCGCTATACAAACGCACATCGCGGCGGCTTGCTGCTGTACGATCAATCCGACCATACGTTGCGGCCACAGTTCAGCTATGGCTATACAGAGGCAGCGCTGGCCAAAATTGAACAATCCGGCCACGAGAGCATCACACAACAGGCCGCAAGCGAAGCACGCATCATCCGCGTGGATGATGCGCACGGTCACAGCAGTTATTTGATGATCCACGAGCAGACGAATGCACAGCTATCGGTGCCGATCTTGAGGCGGCGACGGGTGATTGCCGTGCTGACGCTGGAAAGCGACGATCAGGGCGGCTTTACCGCTGACCATGAACGCTTTGTAGAGCGTCTGGCGCAACGGGCAGGGGTAGCGCTGGATAACGCCCGCTTGTTTCATGAGACGAACCAGCAACGGCAGCGACTCGATTATATCTTACGGAATATCATCGACGCAGTGATTGTGATTGACCCCCATCAGCGCATTATCTTCTTGAATCGCAACGCCCGTCATGCTTTGCGCTTGCCCGATACCGAGGTGGAGAGTGGCTTGAACGGTAAGCAAATGGGCGGCTATAGCGGGCAGCTTTACCGCGATGTCATCGCAGACCGTGACCTGAGCGCTACGATCCGCCGGGGTCAAACCGAACCTAACTTGACTTACTCCGAGCATGAATTATCGGATGGCCGCGCATACCGCGTGCATGTCGATTGGCTGCAAGATTTGGGCTGGATTGTGGTTATGCAGGATATTACGCACTTCAAAGAGGCTGAAAAGCTCAAAACCGAGTTGCTGGCCACTGTGTCGCATGATCTGAAACAGCCCCTCAGCGTGATCGGCAATTACATACATTTGTTACGGCGCATCCACCGCGAACATCCCAAATCGCAATATTACATTGACCGCCTGCGGCTGGCCTCTACCACTATGCAGCAACTCATTGACGATCTGCTGGACATCGCCCATATTGAGTCTGGTTTGCGCTTGCAGATGACCCCGGTTGACTTGAAGCAGGTCGCGCACCATGCGATAGATTTAATGCAACAGGAAGCGCAGGCCAGGTCACAAAACTTGAAGCTGGACCTGCCGCCGGAGCACTGCATTGTGAAAGGGGATGCTGCACGCATCCAGCAAATTTTGAGTAATCTCATCGGCAACGCCGTCAAGTATACGCAGGAAGCGGGCTGGATTCATGTGCATTTGATTGCAGATGCGCAGGCGGTGCAGATTCGCGTTGCGGATAACGGCATCGGCATCAGCGCACAGGATCAGAAGCAGGTGTTCGAGCGCTTTTACCGCGTCCGCAGCGCCTATACCGACAAGATCAACGGCACGGGGCTGGGCTTGTCGATAGTCAAGAGCTTAGTAGAAGCTCACAACGGCAGCATCGAATTGGAGAGCGAACCCAACAAAGGCTCTATTTTCACAGTGACGTTACCACGCGCCCAGGATTAAAAACGAGAAGCGATGCTATGCCACGAAAAGACCTGCACGAAGCCAACCGCATCTCATGGGACGCAGCGACACGGGTGCATAACAGCCACAAAGGGGATCAGGCAAAATTTTTCCGTGAGGGTGGTAACACACTTTTTCTTGAAGATATGCAACTGCTGGGTGATCTGACGGGTAAGACGCTGCTGCACCTGCAATGCAATGCCGGACAGGATACGCTCAGCATCGCTAAGCACCTCGGCGCACAGGTGACAGGTGTGGACATCAGCGACGAGGCCGTTAACTTTGCACGTCAGCTAGCACAGGATAGCGGCATCCCGGCGACGTTTGTTCGCAGTGACATCTACGACTGGTTCGAGCAGAACAGCACAC
>DAOTTW010000399.1:0-6563 GCA_034437615.1 Anaerolineae bacterium
ATGGTGTGGGGGTCGGTTGCGGTGGTGGTGGCGGCGGCTCAACATCCGGCACAGCGGCACAATCGCCGCCTATTACCGTTGTATCGGTACGCAGCCAGACATCCAGCGCCAATTGCCACCAGTTAAAGCCATCTGTGCCGCGTGTGCGCCCGACGGGTTCCGCGCTCTCACGGAAGCCAATCACACCGCGTATGGCATAATCCGTGCCAGGGCCAGCGCGCAGATTCGCGCCCCCATCGCCCACCGTGATGCGGCAATCATCCGTCGCCAGCATCCCAGCCAATGGGCTAGCGCCGCTTTCGGGGCGGGGCGCGATGATTGAGGCTAAATCCAGGCCGTAATAGGCTGGAAGCGGCAACAGGTCTAGCGGTAGCTTGATGATGCGTTCGTAATCATACGGGAAAATACGCGGCTCAGCATCCGTCGGGCGTGGGCCGCTTTCATTATCCACTGTCAGGGCTTGCCGCAGCGCAAACCCTTCTTCTATGGTTAGTGTCTCATCAGCAATTGTGGCGACGGTCTCGCCCGTAACCACGTTGACCGTCATGCCCATCTCGGATTGCGCCTGAATAAAAACCGTGCCCCGCACCAGCAGCATCACCCCATTCACCATAAAGCGCAACGGCTCGGCTTGGCGGTTGGCTTGCAACAGCACACCGCTATCAGGGGCCGCGTCGCAGCGGGCCTCCGGCGCACTAATCAGGCTGAAGGCGGTCAGTGGGCGATAGAGCAGGTCAGGGGCAGCATCATCGGTGGATACAATAGGTAAGGCGTCGGTCTCAGCGTCGGTGGCTGCTGATGTCATCCAGCCGTTGTCACCGTTGGGCAATTGCACACGCAGCCAGCCGTTTCGCGTGCGGCCTGTCACCTTCACGCTAGCGCCTTCGATGGCTGCACCCATAACGCGAAAACCCGTCGCGGGGCCAGCGCGCAAATTAACGCCAAGCGGCTCATTCACAAGCACATCCTGCGTTTGTAGCTCGCTGAATTCCTCTGCTGTGTTGACGATGGTCGCATCCCCCAGCAGAATCAGGGTGGCTGCGTCCGTCTGCCAGCTTGCATCCTGATAGGCGTTCAGCCGCGCCAGCGCCAGCCCGTAACGCGCTTCGCCCGTCTGTGACCATAACGACTGCACAGCTTGCGCCGCGACCGTATCGCCCAATGCCATAAAAGCGCTATCGCTGGCGTCTGGTCGTGCAGTCAAAACGACACGCGGGCTACCATAGCAGGCATTGCCTGCGCTGAGGTCGCTGCACCAAAGTTCGGATTGCGCGATAGCGGCGCGCTCCAACGCCGGACAATCGGCCTGTTGCGCCTGTGCTGTGCCGCTCAGTAGAAAAATCGAAAACGCAATAAATGCAAATTTCATAATGGATAACGGATAACGGAACCACGAAGGCGCAGAGAACGCGAAGATAAAACAGCCGTGTTATCAACTTCGTGCCCTTTGTGTCCTTCGTGGTTAATCCTAAAAACCCCTAACCGTCAAATGTCACGTCGAATTCAAAGGTGATGTTGCAGCTAACGCCGCCACTCGCAATGCCCATCGCCATCACACCCTGCATTTGCGTCTCGGAGATGAGGCGCAGGGTGTAATCCACAGTGCCGCCATCTTCAGAGAAGGTCAGATCAAAGACGTTCGGCCCCGGTTGGCTGATTTGCGTGCCTGCTGGCAGCGGCTCACCGCCGGATTCCAGCAGTGAGACTATATCGAAAGAGCCGCCAAACTGCACGTTGCCGCTGCGCTCAATGTTATTGGCCATCATATTGCCCATACCGGGCGGGCAACCGTTGCTGATGGTCCTGTCAGTTAATGCGAAGGTCCACACACCGTCACGCGGTACGATACTGCTTTCGTCGTCATCATCGCTTTCGTCGTCATCGTCGCTTTCGTCGTCATCATCGCTTTCGTCGTCGTTGTTAGTGGTGGGCGTGCTGCCGTTGTCTACACCGATGTCGTCGCTGGCATCTACATCTGGGGTGAAATCATCCAGCGTTTGTACGGGTAAATTCGGCAATTCCAGGTTGTTTTCGATGGGTTGCGGTGGCGTCGGTGGGCCTTCGGGTTGCAAGGTGATGCTCATAGGCACCGTTGCAAATTCACCGGTTTGCAGCGGTTGCGTGTTGCCCTCTGCGGTGAGGGCACCTGTGCCTTCCAGCAATGCCACCGTGAAATCACCGCCCGGCTCTGCGGTGAAAAAGGCCGATGACCCTAGCGAAACAGTCACATCGTTAGCCGTGAACTGCACCTGACCGACGCCTTCGGGCGTCTGTACCATGATGCCGTTTGGCGCATCCACACAATCCGGGCTTCCCACGCTTGTGCGGAAGTAAAATGCATCCATCTGAGGCGCAGCGCTTTCCAGCACGACATCCCCGAATACCAGCATCGTCACCGCCGCACCGGGCAGCGTATCCGGTAAATTCGCCTGTAATTTCATCACCGCGACGCCCCATTCCCCGGTGGCTTCATCGAGTTCGGTCAGGCGTAATGATCGTATGGCCGTCACGCTTTCAATGTCACCAACTTGGTCGAAGGTCAGCGTCGTGCCGTCACGCGGGCTGGCGGTGATGTTGATGTTGCCGTAGCAGGCTTCGTTGCGGTCGGTCGCTGCACAGACATCACCAACAGCAGCCAGTGCAGTGTTGACAATCGTTGGGCAGGTGCTCGGTTGCGCCATGACCATGCCAACGCTTAGCAGCAGCAAGGTTAACACTGGCGGAATACACTTTAAGCTGTTCACAGATTGCTCCGAAAATTTTGTTAACCGATTGTCGTCATTGTACCTGCGTCGGGGGCCTTTCGCGCCCTGACTTATCGCCCAATCAGCAAAGGGGGGTGACAGACGCACAGCAGCGCGTCCCTACAGGCTGCGGTTGATGATAGAAAGCACCTGTGTTACATCGGACTGACCGCCCTTTGTGGCCACCAGCACTGCCGCACCAATAACGCTGACATCCCCCGCCAAACCCGCAGGCACCAGCTTCAGATCGTCCCAATAGGCCGAATCCAGGCTATGCTGCTCGATGGTCGCGCGGATTCTGCTAAACAGCAGATCACCGATATTGCTGACGCCACCACCGATGATGACGATTTCCGGGTTGAACAGGTGCAGCAGCGTCACGATACCGAGGCCGACGAACTTACCGCAGCGCTCTACGATGTCAACGGCCATCTGATCGCCCTGGTTGGCTGCAATGCCGATCACACGCGCATCAATTTTGTCCAGATCGCCCGCGACCAACTCAGCAATCAGCGTGCTTTCCCCGGCTTCAATGCGTGCCCGTGCCTGACGTGCCAGCGCGGGGCCAGCAGCTTCTTTTTCCAGCGATGACACGCGGGTACCATCGGCTAGCATAATCATGTGGCCTGCTTCTGCCGCCAGCCCAGTCTTACCGAGCAACAAGCGCCCATCGTAAATGATGCCGCTGCCGATACCCGTGCTGACCGTGATATAAATGGCGTGGCGGTGGCCGTGTGCTGCGCCGCGTGCTACTTCTGCCAGTGCTGCGACGTTCGCATCATTGCCGACGTAGATGGGCAGGTTAAATTCTTCATGCAGGATGTCGCCCAATGGTACGTTATGCCAGCCCGGTAAATTCGGTGGCGCAACCACAACGCCCGTCTGCGGGTTTAGTGGCCCTGGTGCAGAGACGCCGATCCCCGCTATCGGTGTAGCGTCATCAGTGGGCAGCACCCTACGAATCAGCCCCTTGATACGTTTAATTGTGGCGTCGTAGCCTTCATGCGCCAGCGTCAGCGTTTCGTGCCGTTCGATGATATTCAGCGCTGTATCCAGCCGCGCTACACGGACACGCGTCCCACCTAAATCAACGCCGATCAACACTTCGTTTGTATCCAAGTCAATCTTTGGTTCGATTGTCTGTTGCGGTTTGATTTCATTCATTGACATGCCTCGTTTTTTCCTTTCGTTACACGCCGCATCCTGTTGAAGCACCTGCTATCCGGTGCTACAATTAAGCGCACATTCGTTGATCTGTTCTAATTCTGGACCACTGGTTACGTACCATAGGAATTATAGCAAACGCGCCCACGACCCAATAACCATACACGCCAAAAAGATATGGGGTGAAGCACATGGCGAAGCTGACGCCTGCCCGGAAACAATACCTGGACATCAAAGCACAATACCCGGATTGCATCTTGCTTTTCCGCATGGGCGATTTTTACGAAACGTTTGACGATGATGCCGAAGTCGTCGCCCGTGAACTGGAAATTACCTTAACCCATCGCTCGTTCAGCAAAAAGGATAAGAATCCGAGTCCGATGGCGGGCGTGCCCTATCATGCGGTGGATGGCTACATTGCACGCCTGATCGAAAAGGGCTATCACGTCGCTGTTTGTGACCAGATGAGCGAACCTACGGGGCGCGGCATCGTAGACCGTGAAGTAACGCGGGTGATTACGCCGGGTACGATCATAGAGCCGAACCTGCTCGAAGAAGGCAAGCCCAATTACCTGCTTGGCATCCTGCCCATTGGCGATGTACAGAGCAAGCAATGGGCGCAGGCAGGCTTAGCTTACGTAGACATCACCACAGGCGAATTCGCGGCCACACAGATGCAAGGCGAGAACGTGCCTGTGCTGGTGCTGGAAGAAATCGCCCGTCTGAACCCGCGTGAGGTCGTGATGCCGGAAAGCTGGGTGCAGGCAGGTGTTTCTATGCCGGATGGCGTGCACCTGACCAGCGTGCAAGACTGGACGTTTGAACTCGGCACAGCACGCCAATTGCTGCAAGATCATTTCCGCGTGCGCACGCTGGATGGTTTCGGGCTGAAGGGCGCATTTCAGGCAATTGCGGCGGCGGGCGGTGTGCTGCAATACCTGCGCGTGACGCAAAAGACATCGCTGGCCCAACTCACCAGCCTGCGCAGCTACTCCACCGAGCAATTTATGGTGCTGGACCCCTTCACGCGGCGCAATCTGGAACTGACGCAGACCATACGCGGCGGCAAAACAAAGGGCAGCGTGCTGGACGTATTGGACCGCACCGTAACACCGATGGGAGCGCGTCTGCTGCGTGCCTGGATTAACCAGCCCTTGCTTGAACTAAATCGCTTAAGCGCCCGTTTGGATGCCGTCGAAGCGCTGACAGGTGATGAAGTCGTGCGGCAAGAATTGCTGAAGGCGCTCAAGGGGATTTCGGATGTGGAACGGCTGGTTAATCGGCTGGTGATCGGCAAAGCCACCCCGCGCGATCTGCTGGCGCTGCGCGATAGTTTGGCCGCGATTCCGCAAATTCAGGTGCAAATCCACGAGATGCCGCAGTTGCAAGCGCTGACCGAGCGCCTGGACCCCTGCACCGAAATCTGTGATCTGATTGGCAACGCGCTGAACGACGACGCGCCCGCCATCATGAACGTCACCGGCAGCATTCGCCTGGGCTATTCCGAAGCACTGGATGACATCATGGAGAAAAGCAAGGACGCCCGCGAGTGGATCGCCAATTTAGAGCCGACAGAGCGCCGCCGGACGGGTATCCCAACGATTAAAGTGGGCTTCAACAAGGTTTTCGGCTATTACATCGAGGTGACGAAGGCCAACGCCAACAAGGTGCCCGATGATTACATCCGCAAGCAAACGCTGGTCAATGCAGAGCGCTACATCACGCCCGAACTGAAAGATTATGAAACGCTGGTGCTGAACGCCGAGGAAGAAATCCTCAAGATCGAACGGCAGATTTTCGAGCAACTCTGCACCGAATTACAAGCAGAGGCGCAACGCCTGCTGCGTACAGCGCGTGCGCTGGCACATACCGATGTCTTTCTGTCGCTGGCGATAGTGGCCGTGCGTGAGGGTTACGTGCGCCCAGAACTGAGCGACGATCATAATGTGCTGCATATCGAAAGCGGGCGGCATCCGGTGGTTGAGCGCCTGCTGGAATCCGGCTCGCGCTATGTGCCCAACGACACACAATTCAGCGAAGATGCCCGCGTACACGTCATCACCGGGCCGAATATGTCCGGCAAATCGACCTACATCCGGCAAGCGGCAATTATCACCCTCATGGCGCAGATTGGCAGCTTCGTCCCCGCAGACCGCGCCGAAATCGGCCTCGTGGACCGCATCTTTGCACGCATCGGCGCACAGGACGAAATCCACGCAGGCCAGAGCACGTTTATGGTGGAAATGGTCGAGACAGCACGCTTGCTCTCCGGCAGCAGCAACAAAAGCCTGCTGATTCTGGATGAGATCGGGCGCGGCACATCCACCTATGACGGGCTGGCCATCGCACGCGCCGTAATCGAATACATCCACAACAACCCACGCCTGAATTGCCGCACGCTATTCGCAACGCACTACCACGAACTGACCGAACTGCCGAACATTTTGCCGCGTGTGCGCAATTATCGCGTGGCAGTGGCCGAACGTGGCGAAGATGTGGTCTTTCTGCATCGCGTGGAACCAGGCGGCGCAGATCGCAGCTATGGCATTCATGTGGCGCAACTGGCCGGGATGCCGCGCCCAGTGGTGGAGCGTGCGCGTGAATTGCTTGCCCAGCTAGAAGCCGAAAGCAGTGATTTTAAGCTGGCCCGTGCTG
>DAOTTW010000400.1:0-14038 GCA_034437615.1 Anaerolineae bacterium
AATGCGGCTGACGCCGCTCGGACACCCAGAAGGGTGTCCCTACAGGGCATCGTTCGTAGGGACACGGCTTGCCGTGTCCGCAAACCGTGTCAATTATTTTGTTGGGATGGCTTTAGCCAATGGCGACACACACAGACTGGCCTGAGTGGTTACATAACGTTATTGTGTAAGGGCAGGTCATAGCCCGCCCGAAACGCTGTTTAATTCGCTGTCGTTGGTGGCGCGATCTTCACGAAATGGTGATCGGGATGCTGCCAGAGCATATCTAGCTGACGTGCTTTGTCGGCCTGATCGTTGGCTTGTAGCACGCTTATGTACTTGCCGAGCAATTCCCGCACATCCGCCTGACCTTTTTCATCCAGCGGCATGATGTCCACAAGCGAGCCAGGCGCAATGCGGCGTTTGATGGCATCAACGGTCAGGTTCATCTCGCGTTGAATGCGCTGATAGATCACGCCACCCGTCATGCCTGCGCAAATCCAGGGGCCGGGGTCACCGAGCACCACCGCCCGCCCGGATGTCATGTATTCAAAGGCGTAGCCCTTCAGGTTGGCGCGGGTGCCGATGTTGCCGAGGTCATCCTGCAAGCACTCGCGGACCTCGCCGCCGAACACCACATCTGCGCCACTCATGCGGATGCAGGCGCGTGTATCGGCGTTGCCCTGCACGATAAACAGGCCTTTCTGCGCACCATAGGCAAAGCTCTTGCCGACAGAGCCATCCAGACGCGCACCGTTGTGGTTGAGGCCCTTCAATACGGTCACGGTACCGCCACTAGCACATTTAGCGACGCCGTCCTGCGCACCCCCTTCGACCAGGATATGCACCGGCTCATCAATGAAGGCACCCAGGCCGTTACCGGGCACAGCGGAACTGCTGAAGCTCAGGTTGACGGCCTCTAGCGCCTCAGAACCGGGCACATCGCCGCGCTTGAGCGCACCACATAGGTGCGTACCGAGTGCACGATCCATCGCCATCACCTGCTCATCATCATAGGTCAATTCAGTATCACCCCGGCTGACGTAATCCTGGATGACATCCGTGATTTGCTTGCTGATGATATTACGTGGCCGCGACACACGGCGGCCACCGGGCTGCGCGGACCTGGGCGTGATGACGGGCACAGGCTTCAGCAGCACATCCAGGTCGATGCGATCCTGTAGTGCTACCTGCTGCAACAAATCCGCACGCCCGACTAGCTCCTGCAAGTTGGTTGCGCCTAGCTTGGCCGTCAAGCAGCGCAGGTCGTCCGCCATCGCACGGAACAGGTTCACGATGCCATCGGCGGAACCGCGTTCTTCAAACGGACGGAAGGCTTTGAAGCCGCGTTCGTCGGCTTCGTCCTTCGTCTTGACGTGCGTGGTAATCCCCACGTGGCAGGTGCCATCATGACAGCCCCGACAGATGGTACAGCCCACCGCCATCATCGGCAGTGAGCCGAAACCGACGCGATTCGCGCCCAGGCAGACCATTTTCAGCACATCGCGGGCGCTCTTCATGCCGCCATCCACCCAGATTTCGACATCACGCCGCAAGCCGCTTTGCACCAGCGCATGATGCGCCAGCCACACGCCGACCTCGGCAGGCAGGCCCACATGTCGCAATGCATGAGCACGCGCCGCACCTGTACCGCCCGTGTAGCCCGTCAGCGTGATGACATCGGCCCCCGCTTTGGCCACACCCACCGCAATAATGCCGATACCGGGCACCACCGGCAGCTTGACCGACACACGGGCGCGGTCATTGGCGGTCTTTAGCTCGTCAATCAGTTGCGCCAGGTCTTCGATTGAATACAGGTCGTGATTGTTGCTCGGTGAAATCAAGGGCACACCGGGCGTCGTGCTGCGCACCTCAGCAATCTGCGCTGTCACCTTGAAGCCGGGCAGTTGGCCACCTTCGCCGGGTTTCGCGCCCTGCCCGATCTTGATTTCGATAATGTCGCAGGAATTCAACAGGCCGATGTTCACGCCGAAACGCGCTGAGGCCACCTGCTGCCCACGATTGCGCGGATACTTGCCCATAACGTCGCTCATCTCACCACCTTCACCGTTGATGCAGATGGTGTTGAGCTTATAGGCCGCTTCAGCATAGGCTTTGTACGACAATTCGCCCTGTGAGCCAAACGACATCGCGCTGATTATCATCGGCATGTCATGGTCTTTGATGCTGAGGTCCACGTCGGCGGGGTCGATGCGCTGTGCATCCGCTGCGGACTCATGGAAGCCGATCAGATGCCGGATTGAGACGGGCGTTTTCGCCTCCAGCTTATCCAGCGCGGCGTTCATTTCTTCAATTGTGCCTTCACCCAGGGCCACCGCTTCGGCTTTCTTCCAGAATTTCGGGTTGAAGCGGTCCGGGTTGCTCAGTCGGGCGCGTGTTTCGCCGCGTAATTCTGCGGCGCGGTTCTCGGCATCTTGCCTGAGCGCAGTAAAGGTCAGGCCACGTGCATCAGAGCCGAAATAATTGGGCATACCGAAAAGCTCCGCGACATCGGTTGACAGGCCAATCGAGCTAAAGCTGTGCCCGTAGCCGCGCAATTCATGACAACCAATGGTCGAGATGACCTTTTGCAGCCCGTTGGTCAGCGCCGTTAGCGTGTTGCTGAGCGCTCCCAGCACAAACTCGTCGTCAGGCAGGTTAGAGCCGCCTTTGGGCGCGATGCCGACAGCAACCGCATACAGCGCATAGGGTACGATTGCATTCGCCCCCAGGCTGACGCATAACGCCAGATCGTGCAGATCACGCAGGGCACCAGAGCGCACGACGAGGCCCGTTCTGCGGCGCAAATTGATCGGGTCGGGCATGGTGCGCAATGCCTTATCAACCGCCGCCGTGACCAGCAGCGGATCAAGCCACAGGCGCTCGCCATCCAGCACCGCCGCATCATCCAGCACGATGCACTGTACACCGCCACGCACCAAACGCACGGCTTCTTCTTGCAGGCGTGCGATAGCCGCATCAATGGTTTCGTCGGCGTGGGCACTCATCGACAGGATTGCCGCACGCTCACCGAATGTCGCCAGCAAGCGCTCTACCGTCATGGTGCCTTTTTCGCTGGCGATGCGATCCAGAATTTCCGGCTTGCCGATGTCTGCATGGCCACCCAGCAGCAGGGGTGTATCCAGCGAAACCAGCGTGTCGTTCGGGTTGCGCTGTGCACCAATGGCCGGGCGTGCCCCCACAAGCATCTGTGTGGAAAATTGCGACTGTTCGCGTTCGCGGTCAATCGCCGGGTTGGTGACGACGGCCACTGTCTCCTTGAAATAATCAGCTAGATTCGTGCGCGTGTTGCTCATGGCCGCCAACGGGCCATCCCAACCCAACGAACCGATTAGCTCCTTGCCTTTTTCGACCAGCGCTTCAACCAAGCCCAGGTGATAGCGTTCCCAGCCGAAGGCGGACATGGCCGCCGCGTTAATCTTCGGGCTGTTATCCTGCCAGGGTGATGTAATGACCGTCGGGGTGATGCTGTGGCCGTTTTGCATCTGTAGCTGTGGCTGCATAGCACCTGTCGCCGCTTGCAAACCGTTCGTCGGTTGCTCTGCAAGCGCGACCTGTGCCGCTTGGCGCTCAAAGGCCAGACCGTTGCCATTGCCACCAGCATTGCTATCGTCATGACCGTTGTCGTGACCATTAGCATGTGGTGTCGCATCATGGCCAAACGTCAACGGGGCCTTTGGTACATTCAGACCGCTGTGGTTCATATCCCCCAACGACCAGATAGGCGACGACATGCTGTAATTTGGGTGGCGCTCTTGATAGCGGCGGAACACATGGCGCTGAATAGCGGGGTAATCCAGCACCTCAACCACATTCTTGTGGCCAGGGCGCACGCGCAGCGCGACCTTTTCACCGGGGGCCAGCGGGCGCGGCGACATAGCCAGCGAATCCAGCGGATACACGCCGCGCTCCGAAGATGCGAAAAAGTCCTTCTCGGTTTCGCCGTACCAGAGCGGGCGCAACCCTAAAGCATCGACGCTGAACACACAGGTATCGCCAAAGCGTGCCGCCACCGCCGCCGGACCCTGCGCGAAATGCCCGAACGCCTGCCGCATCTCGCCGTACATGTCGTGAATTTCTCGCACGTTGGTCGGTAGGTCATGTGCGTATGGCGGGAAAACGTGCTCTATCGCTTCGATCAGGTCCATGCCGTAGCGGGTACAGAGCGCGTGCACCATGCGGTCTACATCTTGCGAATCCGAGCCATCCGATAGCAAGGGCACGCCCAGCATCTGCGCTTCCATACGGAAGCGTGAGATGGTGTTGAATTCACCGTTGTGGCCGATCAGGTTGAAGGGCTGCGCACGCTCAAAAATGGGGTTGGTATTGGTACTATAGCGGGCGTGGCCCATCGTTATCGCAGATGCGTATTCAGGGTGACGCAACTCAGGGTAGTAACGGCGCAGAATCTCGATTGTGCCCTGCACCTTATAGACGACGCTGTGCGACGAAAACGACGCGAAGTGCACGCCAAGTTCGGTTTCCAGGCGCACCTGCAATTCAAATAGCTTTTGCTCTAGCTTTTCCGGCGCAACCTGCCCATTGATGCCTGCAATCTGCCAGAAAACAGGCTCGTTGGCTTCAGCGTTCGGCCCCAGCACGCGGCTATCCACGTGGCCAGGGCGGTCTATCAGCACATGCAGCCCTTCTTCACTGACCACGCGGCAAATGCTTTCAGCTATCGGGCGTGCCTCGTCGCTATTTTGGGCGCGGATCATGACATGCGCGACCCAAAAATTGCGATCTGTAGCGAGAGACGCAATCAAACCCGCTTCACCAAGCCAGCGCGACCACAATTGGCGCGGAATGTCGGTCATGATACCAACACCGTCACCTTCGCCGTTGATATATCCGGTTCTATGTCCCATCCTCGCTAACGCTTCGATGGTCCGCTTGACGTTGCCATGCGTCGGCGTACCGCCCTTGCGAACAGAACATATCAATGCACAAGCATCGCGTTCCTGCCTATCTTCGCGATGCAGGCGTATGTCCGGGCGGGAGATTTGGTCGCGTCCGATGATCGTAGGATGTTGGCTGTGCGCTACCGGCGGCATGGTTGCATCTCCTCATATTTTACGTTACGTTTTTACTTTTTTGGCATAAAATAAATAAAGCCCTCGTAAAAGACATCAATATAATTTGTTTGGGTTCGTTCAAAAACGATATTTAGCGCTGTTGCACAAAAGAGTTTGTATCTTTATGTCAGGTCTATCTAGTCCGTAGTTCACAAGAGGAAAGAGAATATAGCGGAGAAAAATGCATACTGCATCATAAAAATTTACGAAAACGGCGACATTGTTTCGTACACGCTAACCCAGCGTACTATTGCAGCAGGTTTATTTGTGCATTTTATACAATATAAGCTCGGTGCTATGGGTCATAACACACAGCACCTATTGCAGCTTTTCGTAACATAGCATAGTACGCCAAGCGCTTATGTCAAGGAAAGCAGACGCCGAATGGTGAGCGCCAGATGAAGCGCTAAACGGGTTTCGGGCCGATTGATGTCAATATCCGCGATGTCGTTTATTCTGTTCATACGGTACAGCAATGTATTGCGATGAACAATCAACGAGTCGGCTGTCTGGCTTAGATTACCATGACAATTGAAAAATGCCTCTAATGTTTTGATGAGGTCCGCGCTTTGCCGATGGTCGTATTCCGTTAAAGGGCCTAGCGTCCGCTCACAAAATTCCGTCAGCTTCTCGCGGTCTGATAGGCTCAGAATTAACTGATACACCCCTAGATCACCGATGTACAGCGGCGTGTCAGTCTGTAGGCGAACGGCAAGCTCCATCGCTTGCACAGCATCCCGGTAGCTGCTACGCCACGCGCTGATGTCTCGTGCAGGTTGCCCAAGCCCAATTGCGACGCGGTTATTCGGGTACTGTCGGTTAATCTCCCGCGAAAAAACTTCGGTTAGCTTCAGGCTGCTGTCAATCGGGTTTTCTTTGTCGGTTGCATGAAAGACGACCACCTCGCCCTCTTTTTCGCGTTGCCACACCAGCGCAGACACCCGCTGCGACTCAATCAGGCTATTCACGATCGTCTCCAGGCGACGGTTCGATGGCGGGTTATCGCCACGCCAGGAAAGCACCGTCGCCATGTGTACCAGCGTCATGTCATGCTCGAAGCGTTCACCCTGGCGGATGGCCTCTTGCTGGCTGACGTCACCGATCAGCAGGCGATCCAGAAACGTCCCACGCAGGCGCTTTTCCGTCTCGGAGATCATCTTCTGTTTGGCCATCTCTAGCGCACAAGCCGCCGCGCCATGCTCGGCCACCAGCTCGTCAATGCTGTCGATTTCGCTTTCATAGCCGATGATCGACAGATAGCCGCGCCCGATGCCGTTGGTAATCACTGGTGCGACCAAACGCGCCATATTCGTAATGGGCAGCGCCTGCAATTGTGTGGGGGTTTCCAGCCTGCTGACCTGATGACGGTCTTGCATTTCGACGGGCAAATTTTCGGAGCGTTTTAAGAAAGTGTCGATGTCATCCCAGATGCCGACGAACTGCGGTTGCAGCGTGTGCTCGATCATACGCAGGCGTTTATCCTGGATCACGATGGCCTTGTTGGTGAGGCGGGCCATCGCGCTGATAAGCTCTGCCATGCCGTCATTGCGCGACGAAATCTGTGTCAGTTGCCGATAAATCTGTGTAGCGCGGCGCTCTAGCTGTCCTTTGCGGTCTACGAGCAGGCTAATGACGGTCTTTTCGACCATGCGCACGCGCTGATCGGGCGGCAATAACAACATGGGCATGTTGGATGCACGCGCCTCGGCGCTTGCGCCCGGTGATGGCCCATAGGCAAATACAATCGCAGAGAGACGGCGTTCTGCTGCCCAGCGCACCAATTCTTCATCGGTTGCACCGCTATTCGCAGCCTCACGCGGCGCGATAATCAGCAGTTCGTTAGCCTGCGGCTTTTTCGCGCTGAGGTTGTCCTCCGGGTAAATCACCGTACCCCACGTCACCGGATTATTCAACAGGCCGTCGCCTACCAGGACCCGCGTGCCGAGTGGCAGTGCTTGCTTGCGCACATCTTCAACTGTAATTAACGTTGCCGTGTCAGTCATAAGTACCTGCGAGAAAAACGCTGCGTGCTTATTTACTTCCCTTGAAACTTGTAACCCATCACAAGGCTTCTGTCAATATGCACAAAAGCAAGCGCGGCAGAATTGGCAGAATTGCCGCAGGCTATGCGCGATTTAGCCCTCGTTGGTCAAAATACCCATAACAATAATGAGAGCCGTCGCCGCCAGGGAAATCAGCACCGGGTTCAGATACGTCAGCACCAACTCAGCGGCTACGCTGGCTGTTTCAAGGTTTTGCAGGTAAAAGGCCAGGCCACCCACAAACCCTAAGAACGTCGCGATAATCCAGACAATCGGCGCGACACGCCAACGCCGCCGCCGCTGCTGATAGAACGCGGACACAAACAGGATGATTGAGGTCACAATCGGTACGATAAAATCCGGGATGGTGCCTTCACGGTCGAAGCTGAGGACGATGAACACCAAAACCAGGAAAAACCAGGTGGTACGCTCGGTCTTCGCCTCTTGTGCAGATTTACGGGACATGAACCGTTACCTTCGTGAACAGTATATGGGCTACAACCCGATTATACACCGACGCTACGCGGCAACGATTGCAACACGTCATAATCCGACTAAAATCAAGCGTAGACACGCCAGCAATGCTAAAATGCCGGAATCCATGACCAAAACTCTGCGTCTGCGTAACAGATTGTCTATCCTGCGCCTGTGCCTGTTATCTGCTTGTCTGCTGCTGCTTGCGGCCTGTGATGCTGATAATACTGAAGACCTGCAAGACGGTCCGCGCCTCGTCGCAGAGGCCACGCTTGGCCCAGCAACCGAAGCCCCTGCACCCGACAGTAGCGGCCCAGGGCTAATTGCAGACGATGCCCTGCCGACGCTTGCGGATACGCCCATACAAATAACACCAGAAGTCATTTCGCCGTTGTCACAGGTCACGGTTGAATCCAACTATGTGATTGTGACGCCGACACTACCCCCCAGCAAAACGCCGACGACCACGCCGACCTTCACGCCATCACCGACGCAGACGGCCACACCCACACGGACCGTCACCGCGACGGCCACGACGTTCTTATTGCCCACCAGCCAGATTATCGCCGTTACGCTGCCTGTCGCCGCGCCAATTAACGAGGTCTGCGACAGCACCTGGTTCTTCATCCAGCCGCGCCCGGAAAACTGCCCACTGAACCCACCCAGCGCCAGCCAGGGCGTCTATCAATCGTTTCAGAATGGGCATATGATCTGGGTCGGCGCACAGGATGCCATCTACGTGATGTACAACGACCAACAGCAACCGCGCTGGCAGGTCTTCCGTGATTATTTCGTAGAGGGCATGGTGGAGGAGACCAACGATTTCGGGGCAGCCCCGGCAGCGAATTTGTGGCAACCACGCCGAGGCTTCGGCATGTTATGGCGTGGCAATGAGCAAGTGCGGCAGCGCATCGGCTGGGCCACGATGGAATGGGAGCTACCCTACAGCGTGCAGGTGCAGAATGCCACGAACGGCGCAATCTTCCTGAGCCAGGTCGGGACGGGTGCATTTGGCTTGTTGCCGGGTGGCAACAGTTGGACGGATTACAGCACGGCCAGCGGGGGCGTACCATTGCCGCCAGCTCAACCACCCGT
Source organism: Anaerolineae bacterium (assembly GCA_034437615.1). Classification (GTDB taxonomy): domain Bacteria; phylum Chloroflexota; class Anaerolineae; order Aggregatilineales; family Phototrophicaceae; genus DAOTTW01. The sequence continues at coordinate 8,687 of DAOTTW010000400.1, forward strand.
CAATGCAGGTGCAGGTGGCACAGCCATCCCACCGCTACCGGGTGCTGAAGGGTAGGTTCTTGGCCACCGATCATGAAAAGTTCGATGGTACATTGCGCATGATTACATCTGGTACAATCCGGCAAAAGGATTTGGCAGCAAGGGAAGCGAGGTAGACGACATGGCAGAATCGGTGAAAATCGGCGTGATTGGTGGCTCTGGCCTCTATCGGATGCAAGGCATCACGGACACAACGCGCCATCAGATCGACACCCCTTTCGGCGCACCAAGCGGTGACATCGTGATCGGCACCTTGCGCGGTAAGCGGGTGGCTTTCCTGCCGCGTCATGGTGAAGGCCATGTGCATCCACCATCGGGCATCCCACAACGCGCCAATATCTACGCCCTGAAACAGCTTGGCGTGCGCTTTGTAATTGCGGTGAATGCCTGCGGCAGCCTGCGCGAGGATTACAAGCCGGGTGATATTGTCGTGCCCGATCAGCTTTTCGATTACAACATCGGGCGGCGGGATCGCTCGTTCTTTCAGGATGGCATCGTGGCGCATATCTCCGTTGCAGAGCCGTTCGATAGCCTGCTGCGTGGTCAATTGGTCGAGTCGGTGCGAGCAGTGGGCGGCACCGCGCACAACACAGGCACCTTCATCATCGAGGACGGGCCGCGCTTCGCGACGAAGGCCGAAAGCCATATCTTCCGGCAATGGGGCTGTGACATCATCGGCATGACGACCGCACCGGAGGCATTTTTAGCGCTAGAAGCCGAAATCGCCTACGCATCTATGGCACACATCACCGATTACGACTCATGGCATGAGGGCGAACAGCCCGTCACGGTGGATATGGTCATCCAGCAATTAAGCGCGAATATCGAATTGGTCGAAAAGGCGCTGGCGGATGCCATCGAAAAGCTAGACGCGCTAGCCGTGACCCCGGCACACACTGCGCTACAAACCGCCCTCATCACCAGCCGCGATAAGCTGCCCCCCGATGAAGTCGAACGCCTGAAGCCGATCATCGGGCGCGTGCTGGGCCTATCCTAAGCACCCTATGACAGCATCGCCTGCATCTGCTTCTTCTACCTTTACCTTGTCGTTTGACTATCAGGCACGCCTCACACGTCGCCACACAGAGCGCACCCTGCTGCTGTTGGCGGCCTGCTTCCTGCTCATCAACACAACAGCGCTGGCGTTGGTCGCAGACGCTAGCCCGCTAATCTGGTTGCATCTGGCTGTGTGGCTGGCGTGTGCGCTGGCTGGTGCATGGCTGCTGGATCGTTATTTGCCAGAGCATGACCCGTTGCTGTTTCCGCTCGTGATGTTCCTCAGTGGGTGGGGCTTGCTGCTGATAGGGCGCTTAGCGCCGCCTTTCGCCAGCCGACAAGCCGCATGGTTGCTGCTGAGCGTATCAACCATGCTACTGATCGCCCTGTTTCCGCATGGGTTGCGCTGGTTGCGGCGCTATCGCTACTCGCTGTTGGTCGCAGGTCTGGCACTGTTGGTCAGCACGATCTTGCTCGGCCAGAATCCGTCCGGCTTCGGCCCTGAATTGTGGCTCGGTTTCGGCACGGTCTTTTTTCAACCCTCAGAGGCGCTCAAAGTCATCCTGGTGGCGTTTCTGGCCAGTTATCTCGGTGAACACTACCCGGCCATGCGCACCGAGCAACAGCTTGATGAGCAGCGCATGGTGTGGCGTTCGCCGCGTGTGCTTGGCCCGATACTGTTTATGTGGGGGCTGTGTGTGGTCGTGCTCGTCTGGCAACAAGACCTGGGCACAGCGTTGCTCTTTTTCGCGGTGTTTTTGAGTTTGCTCTACATCGCCAGCGGTCAAATCTGGGTATTGCTCAGTGGTGCTGTGCTGATGTCATTGGCTGCGGTGGTGGGCTATCGCTTGTTTGCGGTGGTGCGCCCACGTGTGGACATCTGGCTGAACCCCTGGCCGCTGTCGGATGGCTTCGGCTATCAGGTGGTGCAAAGCCTGATGGCCTTCAGCGCTGGCGGCATCTTCGGTGAGGGCATCGGGCAGGGGTCGCCAACTTACATCCCGGTCGTGCATTCTGATTTTGTGTTTGCGGCGCTGTCTGAAGAATGGGGTTTGCTCGGTGTGCTGGTGCTGGTCGCTTGTCTGGTGGTGCTGATAACACGCGGTATGCGCCTGGGCATGGTCAGGCAGACACAACCCTTCTATGCATTTCTGGCGGTGGGACTCAGCCTGGTTATCGGCCTGCAAAGCCTGCTGATTATGGGTGGCGTGCTAAAGCTATTGCCATTAACGGGCGTGACGCTGCCTTTTCTGAGCTATGGCGGTAGTTCGCTGCTGATGAGCTTCATTATGGTCGGCCTGCTGCTGCGCATCTCTGGAAGCGAACGCCGATGAACTTTACGCGGGAAATCCGGCGCGTGCTGCTGCTGATCCTGCTGGCATTCGGCGTCGTTGGGCTGAGCGCCGCTTACTGGTCGTTGTTTGGCGCTGATGATCTGCTGGCACGCAACGACAACCCACGCCTGGTCGAAGCTGAAGCCGCTATCCGGCGCGGTAGCCTGTATGACCGCAATGGGGTGCTGCTGGCCCAAACGGTCATCAACCCGGACCCCGCCGCAGCCTTCAATCAGCGCTTGTTGCGGCGCTACCCGTATGCAGCGATGAACAGCGCACTGGGCTATTTCAGTTTGCGCTATGGCGTCGGTGGTGCAGAAGCCGCCTACGATGCCATCTTGCGCGGTGATACCCTGCCGGATACGCTCAGGCAGCGCTTTGAGCAAGCCGTATTGCATCGGCCACAGGTCGGCTCTGATGTGCGGTTGACGTTTGATGTGGCGGTGCAGCAAAGCATCGTCGCAGCGATGGGCGATGCAAAAGGCGCGGCGGTTGTATTGGCTGCGCCCTCTGGTGATCTGCTGGCGCTGGTCAGCCAACCCACCTACGACCCCTCTACGCTGGATGCCGACTGGGATGAACTGGTTGCAGCGCCGGGTGAACCCTTCTTCAACCGCGTGTTACAGGGACAATATCAGCCCGGTGGCAGTCTACAAACGCCCTTGCTGGCGGCGGCGCTGCTTGCGGATTATGATCTGAGCCAGCCTATCGCAAACGCCAAACAGCCTGTCAGCGTCGGGGATGTGAGCCTGCGCTGCACCGTAACACCTGCGCTGGATGTGCTGACCACGCTACAAGCGTATGCCTACGGCTGTCCATACCCATTTGAGCAACTGATTACAGCCTTGCCCGTTACAGCGCTTGCAGCCATCTTCGAGACGCTGCAACTCGATCAGCCACCGACGCTAGCGGGTTTCGTCGCTGATCCACCTAATGAAACGCCAGAAATTACACCGGAAGCCACGCCACAGGTCAGCAGCAGCCAACGGGCAAACGCGCTCGGTCAGGGGGATTTGCGGGTGAATCCGTTGGCGATGGCAGGCTTAGCGGCGGCGCTGGTCAACGATGGCAACGCACCGCATCCCCACGCCCTGCAAGCCACACGCGCACCCGATAGCGACTGGCAAACAGCCACATTTCATGAGGCAGGGCAAGCCATGCTGACCGCAGCCGTCGCCAGCCAATTACGCACCATCATGCAAGCAGCACTGCCCATCGGCGCGGCACAGGCTGCCCAACGCGATAGCAGCACAAATGGCCCCGTCATCGGCGGACACGCCGCCCTTGCTTATTCCGGCGAGACGACACAGGCATGGTTTGTCGGCTTTGTCGTGGTGGAGGGTCGGCTGGGGGCCGGGGTCGCTATCGTGCTGGAAAACAGCGACGATTTAACCGAAGCGGCCAGGGTCGGCGGCGTGGCGCTGCGTGCCGCACATGACGCCCTTATACCAAGTCTGTCGCCATAGTCTCTTGCGTTTGTGTTTTGCGCTGCCCTTGATGGTTGTGCACGGCTTGCGCTTCTAGCAGTGCGGCCTGAATATCCCCTGCGAATAGGCGCTTACGGAAAATCCACATCACAGCCAAACCAAGCAGCACGCGAAACCACTTGTGAAAGAAGCCCTGTAGCAGCGCAGCCGCAGCCGCCAACGCTGGCGACAATTCCGGGTGCGTTGGGGCGACCATCGCTAGCAGCAAACCCGTATTCGATAGCTCCGTGACGCCTGCGCCGTTGGGCACAAAGCTCAGCGCACCAATGGCCGACGATACGCCCAGGATAAACATCGTCTGCAAGAACAGCACCCACGATGGCTCTAGCCCGAAACCCAGCAAAATCACGAAGAAGCCCAGCCCGCTCGATGCATACACGCACACGCCGACTAAGGTCATGGGGATGGTATGGCGCAGCTTGAAAATCTCGCGGCTGCTCTCATAAAACGTGGTCAGTGGCTCATGCAAGCGTTTAATCAGTGGCACATGGGCGATCATGCCCAGAACGAAATAGGCCAGTGGCTTGATCTGCACCGCGACCAGGCCAAACGCCAGAAGCGCCGCTGAGGTGAGGATGATGCCGCGTACCAAGCCCGTATAATCACCGAGTTCAAGCTGAGTGCCTGCCAGTAGCAGCGTCAGCACCATCAGCGCAATCACTGCCAGCCCATCCACGACGCGCTCGGCAATCACAATAGGCGCACTGCGGGCAATCGGCACATCGGTCTTGGCCTTCAGGAATACCGCCTTGAGGATTTCAGCGGCTTTGCCGGGGCTGACCACCATCGTAAAGCAAGAGACGAAGATCACCGCGCTATCCAGCAGGCTGATCTTATCGCGTGCGCCGATGACACCCAGGTAATATTGCCACTCCACGAAGCGAAAAAGCACGACCAGCAATTGAAACAGCAGCAAAACGCCCACCAGCGGCCACGCAAAGCCTGCCAGTTGCGCCCGGATGCCGTCCGTATCCGCAAAGCGGCCCTGGTCCAGCACCAGCAGCATCAGAATGTAGATGCCCAGGGCGAAGATGATACCGACGATGATTTGATTGCGATATTTACGCATACGGTCGCAACGTCCTGATTTGTATTGAGCTTTACGAAGTATTGCGCAGCATAGCAGAGTGCCTATACAAAAGCAATGTGACCACAAGCACAGGCTAACGTGGGGCAAACAGTGGGCAAGTGCCCCTTGCCCAACAGCATCCTATAGCACACTATGGCGCACGCGGCCAGACGTTCAGTATCGTGACTACTCAGGTACGTGTCCCATTCTCAGTCGCCAGACGTTAAAACGTCCGGCTCCGGTAACGACAAGCCTGCTCAAGCAGGCTGTATGCAGCGTGCAATAGCCCCCTTCAGGTCCTCAAGGGTAGGTTTTTCATGATTGACTGTATTTTATGGCGGCTTGCGCCGCCCCGGACAGGTCAGTGCCCTGTCCCTACAGGGTCGCAATCATTCACAACAGGTCTGTAGGGACGCGCCACTGGTGC
>DAOTTW010000401.1:0-6019 GCA_034437615.1 Anaerolineae bacterium
AATGCGGCTGACGCCGCTCGGACACCCAGAAGGGTGTCCCTACAGGGCATCGTTCGTAGGGACACGGCTTGCCGTGTCCGCAAACCGTGTCAATTATTTTGTTGGGATGGCATAAGGCCAGCAAGTGATTCGACCCCGCCACAACGACCCAACCGAAGAGACCAAGCCGCGCCGCTCCTTTAGCGAGGATACGCAACCATCGCTGACGTATCAGCAGATGTATCGTGCGCAGTGGTTGCTGGCGGTCGTGATTTTGCTGTCGATTGGGTCGCTGACGCTGACGTTAGGCTGGTATCTGTCTTTGCAAGAAGGCGGAGCAGGGCTTCCCGTTAGCCGCATCGTCACGCCCACATCTGCGCGGCTGCAACTGCAATTAGACGTGGCAGGCGCTGGGCGACAGGTCGAAACGCGGGCGCAAACGGTGGGCCAACTGCTGAGGGAGCAAAACATTCGCTTAGGGCGTGACGATGCCATCTCAGATGCGCTCGACAGCCCCCTACGCGCCGACATGACCATCACCATCGCCCGCGCCCGTGATGTTGTGCTGACGGTCAACGGCGAACAGCGCCAACTGCGCACGCCCTACGATAACCCCTATGATATGCTGGCGCAGCAGGGCATTGCAGCGCACCCACAAGACGACATCCGCGTGAACGGCGTTGGCGTACCCGCCAGCCAATTATTACTGTGGTCGGAGCCTGTGACGCAGATTGACATTCGGCAGGCCGTGCGCGTCACCATTGATGACGATGGCCAGACGCAGACGTTACAGACCAGCGCCGCGACGGTTGGTGATGCCCTGTTTGAAGCGGGCATTACGCTTTATCTCACCGATCAGGTGACGCCGGGGCTTGATACGCCGCTGACGCACGATACGCGGGTCACGATCCAGCGTGCTACGCCGCTATTTATCGAGATTGACGGCATCACGCTAGAAACCCGCGTGCAGGGTACGACAGTGGGCGATGCGCTGGCCGAAGCTGGGATTGCGCTGGTCGGGCTGGATTACAGCCTGCCACCTGAAGATCAGACCATCGAAGCCGGCATAACGGTCACGGTGCTGCGCGTGAGCGAAGAAATCGTCAGCCACACCGAGGAAATCCCCTACGAGACGCTGACGCAGGCCGACCCCGAAACGCCGCTCGATCAGACGCGGGTGCTGCAAGGCGGTCAGGTGGGGGTCCGGCGCTATGATACGCGGGTGCGCTATGCGGATGGCGAGGAAATCGGGCGCGAACCTGCGGGCAGTGAGGTGGTGCAGCAGCCGCAGAACCGCATCATCGGCTATGGCACACAGATCGTATTGCGCACCATCGACACGCCCGACGGCCCCAAGCAGTATTGGCGCAAAATCCGCGCCTACGCCACCAGCTATCATCCCGAAGCGCTAGGGGGCGATAGCACCACCGCTATCGGCATGACGCTGGAAAAGGGCATCATCGCAGGCGACCCGGAGATCATCCCCTACCGCACAAACCTGTATGTGCCCGGTTACGGCACGGGCGTCATGGCGGATACAGGCGGGCCGCGCAGTTCACCGTATTGGGTGGATTTAGGCTACAGTGATGCGGATTGGGAATCGTGGAGCGGCTATGTGGATGTGTATTTGCTGACGCCCGTGCCGGAGAATATCGACTATCGCCTGCCGACGTTCACGCGCCTACGCGGTAGGTGACGCCTGATATAACGCGATTAACTGGCTGGCGGCTGCATCCCATGTGTAACGTGCAGCGCGTTCACGCCCCGCCGCGCCCATGCGCTGCGCTGCGTCCGGGTTTTGCAGCAGCCGCGTGATGGCATCCGGCAAGGCTTGCGTCAGCTTTGCGGGGTCGAGCAATACGCCACTGACGCCATCTGCAATCGCATCCTCCGCGCCGCTGCCCCGCGTGCCGATGACGGGCAGGCCCGCGCTACCTGCTTCCAGGTGCACCAGCCCGAAGCCCTCAAATTTCCAGTCATCGTTGACGGATGGCATCGCAAAAAGATGCGCCTGTGCATACCATGCGCGTAAGGTCGCCTCATCCACGAAGCCCAAAAGCTGTACGTGCTGCGTCAGGTCGTGCTGCTGGATGGCAGCGCGCACCTGCTGCACATAACGCGCTTCGGCGGTCAGCGTGCCGACGACGATACACTGCACATCGGCTATGGTCTGGCGCACTTTTGCGATAGCCTGTACGAGTTCAAGCGTGCCCTTGCGCCGCTTCACCCCACCGACTGTCAGCACGGTTGGCCGCCGCTGGGGTTGGCGCTGTAGGTCGGCAAAGCGTGTACTATCCACGCCGTTAACCACCACATGCGTCTGTGCATCCGGCACGATTCCCTGCACGACGCGCTGTGTATAGCCACTGACGCAGACCAACTGCGCCCGACCATAGGCATGACGATAAATCTGATTGACGGGCCAGCGGCGCACACGCGGCAGATGCGCATAACTGCCGTGCACAGTGATAAAAGCGGGGCGTTGCTTGGCCAGCGCGATAGCCAGGGGGGCATAGGGTTCGGCTGTGGCGTGGATCAGGTCGCAGGCTTGCAGGTGGTGGCGTATACGCGGATGCAGAGCTAGTGCAGCCATCCGGCCCAGTGTGAAGCGGTCCGGTGGGCTGACAGTCGGCAGCCGGGGCAGCACATCTAAACCATGCTGCCCGTCGTCGTTACGCGCAGCGATGATGGTCGTATGGATGCCTTGCCGTTGCAGCGCCCCGATCAGACTGAGGCTATAGTGTGCCCAGCCGTTACTGTGGCTCAGTCCAGATGTGAGCAGGCCGATATGCATGTGGGTTCAGGCTAGTGTGCTAGCTGTTCGATGCGCGTGATTGCCTGCTGGGAGAACTTGCGTACACCGGGGTCGGCATCGTTGAGCGCGACACGCAGCGGTGGTAAGGCTCGCTCATGGCCGATCTTGCCGAGAGCCTTCGCAGAGGCGCGCCGCACGGCCTTGTTCTGGTCGAACAGCGCCTTAATCAACCCAGGCACGGCTGGCCCGCCGATCTGGATCAGTGCGCCCGTCACCGCCGCCCGCAGGAACATGTCATTGGCTCGCAGCGCTTGCAGCAGGTCTGGCACGGCGGCCTCGGCTTCGTCCCCGATGCGACCGAGTGCCTTCGCTGCTAGAAAGCGCGTGCCGGGGTCGGCTTCGCTGACCAAACGGCGTAGGGTTGGCACTGCCGGGGCATAGGCTGCTTCGCCTAGCGTGTTGATGGCCTCGGCGCGGGCTTCTGCATCGCCGTTGAGCAGCGTTTCATAGGCTTGTTGCAGCTTGGTCTCGTCTGTCATGGTGCTGTTACCTTTGTTGTTTCGTGGCTTGCTGCTGATAGATGCTAGGACGTTTGCCTGTGTCACTAGCCGCTTTCGGCTTGCCTGTTGGTCGTCTCGGTTGATGCGGCCTGTGGCGTGCTGTCTGGGTCTGCCTCATCTGCCTTGAGCGCGTCTGTTGCAGCATCGTCGTTCGTCGCATAAACTGTCGTTTGCGCGGCTTCGGGCTGTGCGGGTGGTGACAGATCAATGCCTGCTTTCTGTGAGTAAGATAGGGTTGACGGTGAATCCTGCGCTTCGTTCGGGGTTTCGTTATGACCACGCGACCCCCAATACATCACCGCGCCGACGACAAGCAGGTCTATGATGATAATGATGATTAAAACGGTCATGTGGCGTCTACCCCTTTGATGATGCTTATGTTTGCTGGCCTAGATCAACGTAGAGTATAGCATAAATCGGGCATACAATCGGGTGGGCATTTGCAAGGTCGCACCACAAGAGAAATCAGAGCGACAGAACAAGAGAAATCAGAGCGACAGAACCAGAGAAATCAGAAGGATGGCGAGCCATGCCGATACCTGTGCAGGACGATCAAACAGTTTTATTCATTGGGGATAGCATCACCGATACAGGGCGTAACCGCGACGACGACAGCGATATGGGCGGCGGCTACGCTAATTTCGTCGCGGCATGGTTTACAGCGCATTATCCACATCGGCGGGTGCGCTTCTTGAATCGTGGCATCAGTGGCGACCGCGTGCAGGATTTACAAGCACGCTGGCAACGGGATTGCATCGACCTCAAGCCGGATTGGGTGTCCATCTTGATTGGCATCAACAACGTCATCCGGCGCTACGATAGCAACCTGATTACGCCCGATGCTGAATTTGCGGCGGCCTATCGCTCACTGTTGCAGCAGGTGAAACAGGATTTACAAGCGCCGATCATTCTGCTGGAGCCGTTTGTGTTGGCTGTGAATGAGGATATGCGGGCCTGGCGTGCGGACCTGAACCCTAAGATCGACATCATCCGGCACCTGGCCGCCGAATATGGCGCGTTTTACGTGCCGCTGGATGGCCTGTTTGCAGCGGTGGCGGCGCGACGTGGCATGGCTTTCTGGTTGCCAGATGGCGTGCACCCGACGCAGGCAGGTCATGCGTTGATTGCTCAGGCGTGGCTGGATGCTATTTCGGAGTAGGGCCTGCTGTCAGGCAAGGGGCTAGTACAGTAGGGCGGAAATAAACCTACGATGCAGCTGCGCCGCCCCGGACGCCAGGAGTGGCGTCTCTACAGTGCATCGTTCGCAGGGACGCAGCGAGGTAAGTCCGCAAACCGCCGCAGTATTTGCGCCAACGTGTACTAGGAGCGTGTGCTGGTGTACAGCAGATCCGATGTACCCTGCGCGTTGGGCTGTGACCATGCCAGATGCAAATGCCCGTCGGCGTCAGTGGCGATGGTCGGCGCACTGAGCAAGCGCCCTGTGCCCGGCATCACCCCCTGATAGCCGACCACAGCCCCGGCCCGCAGGAAAACCACGCCGATTTCCGTATTGATATTGACAGCTACGGGCAGCACATCCCGCTTTGCTGTATTCAAACGTGCGGGGCTGAGCCACCACACGGGCCGCGTGCCCGATGCAGCCGCCATGACGCTAGCGGCTGGTGCTGCATAGCCCGTGTTGACCTGCTCCATGACGGGCTGCGTCAGTGCAAATTGTGCAGGCTGTGACCAGTTATCCGCAGCAAGCGGGCTGCTGCTCCACCACACCTGCGGCACGCCGTCTGCACGCCGAATCTGCCAGAAGAGATACCTGTGGCTGGCGTCACGCGCCGCCTGCAAGCTCAGCAGCAGGTCGCCGGGGTCGCGCCGCACATCAAACGTCAGCAGGCGGCGCTCATGCAAGCTATTATCCCGCAATTCAGCACCCCACACGCGCCGCTGTTCTATCCAGAACAGCCAGAAATGCTGCAAGGCATCATCAGGGCCGTGCAACAGCGTCGGATGTGTGCCGCTGGCGTCTAGCGCCTGTGCAAAACGGATGCGCCCCAGCCCGTCGAGGGTCTGTGCATATAGCATCGGCGTCACTGGGTCATCAGCGGACCAGACGACCTGTAATGCGCCGGGGTCGGCTGGGTTGGCCGCTGGCAAGGCGCTGTAATGGCGGGCTGGTTCGTCGGATACGGGGTTTGGCCCCAATTCTGCCACGAGATTGTCGTTGACTGTCGCGGCGAGCAAGCGGCGTTCGTTGCTTTCTGTGTGTTGGTCGATGTAGAGCAGGTGCGCGAGGTCGCGCTGCGCGGGGAAAAGCGCCTGTGCATACGGGAAGAACGCCCGTAATGTGAGGATGCGCGGGCTAGCGGCGTCAGCATCCGGCGCTCCGGCATAATGGCGTACCTCGGCAGCATCCGCGCCGGACCAGACCAGCAGCACAGGCAGATCGGCATTGTGCAGAGGCAAGAGCGCAGGCGCGGCGCTGGTTTCGGCCTGTGCTAGCGTGTGAACAACGCCCCAAGCCGAACGCGCTGCCTCTGGTCTTGGGTTGACATCAGCAGCGGGTGCGCAGCCAAGCAACAGCACGAAAGACAGCAGCCACATGCTGAAAGAATAGGGGCATCTTTTTTTGCCTATGTCTCACCCCTTTTGTTAGCACCACACAATAGCGTGGTCGTGCGTTTTTTCGCAGCGGACGCGCAGCCCAGCGTAGACACCAGGGTTTAGCGCGTCCCTACACAACCAGCTTGAACCATAGGGACACCCTGAAGGG
>DAOTTW010000402.1:0-2090 GCA_034437615.1 Anaerolineae bacterium
AGGAGATTGGTGAATACCTGAAGAACATGCTCTCCGACCTGAAGCCGCAACAGATGCAGCGCCCGCTTTATGTGATGTGGGAGGTGCAGCGTGGCAATTACGAGCAGGTGATGGATATTGCCGTGTCGCTAGTGGATTATGCCGAGTTCCAGCCTATCAACCAACGCGGCATCATCAAATGGCTAAATGACAACCTGATTATGCTGCGGCGTGCGCGCAGCTTCGGGCAGACGGTCAAGGATATTGCAGACGATGCACGTCGCCAGACCTTCGCGCAGGAATCGCACAAGCACAGCCAATTGGTTTATGATCGCTTTCAGGATGAGGTGCGCAACGCCTACGGAGAGATGAAGGGGGTTACCGACGGGCTGCTGACACAGGTTGAGGTCGAATTCAACGCGAACTTAGAAAAGACGCAGGAACTTATGCAACGCGCCCGTGAGCTAAACCAGCGCTTGGTCACGCTGACGACCCTGTATGAAGAGACCAACAGCGCCGACGAAGCCACCCGCAAACAAATCGTGGAGACACGTAAACAGATACACGAAACAGGTGAGCGAATAGAAAATCTGCGTCAGAGCGTTGAAGATAGCATCAAGAAGGCCCGCAAAGAGGCCGACAAAGCCGAAGAGCAGATTCGCGAGCAGGTCAAGAGCTTGACGCAGAGAAACGACGAGCTACGTAAAGAAATCGCCAGATTAGAGAGGCTGCTATAATGGCCGAACAAACGCCCGATCCACAGATTGCTATACCAGAGGCGCAGCAACGCCATCATGCGGCGCTTGACGCGCTAGCAGATAAGCTGGATGCCAGCTTGACCGATGCCGAGCGTAACAGGCCATTTTGGAATGTGATGCAGGGTGCCATGCGCACGATGCGCACCGATATGGTCGGCACCTGGCAACGTGACCTGAAGCGCGAACCGCGGCAAGTGCCCCTGGACCCGCTTCGCAACGCCCAGCAAAGCCTGAACCTGCTGAAATACGACGCGCTGATTGTCGAAGTCAACGATCTAAACAACGAGCTAGACCGCCGCCGCCTGCGCTTGCTGGCGATCCACAGCAGCAATATCGTGTTTCGCTTCCTGGGGAGAGTGCGCGTGCGCACTCTGCGTGCTGCGAAGGGCGTCGTGTGCATCTTCCTGCGCCCCTTCGGCGTGCGCATGTGCAAGGGCACAGCCCAGCCTGAGGATACAACGTAATGCCGCCACGTATGCGTTCACTGGTCTTGAGCAACAAACCGGGCTTGCTGCGGCGCGTACCACGCTGGCACATCCTGCTGCGCTGGGGTCTGACGCTTGCTGGTGGGCTGCTGATCGTGCTGATTGTGCTGGAAGTGGCCGATCCCGACCCGACCACTGACGATCCGCTACGTGTCATGCTCTACGTGCTGCATGACGAGCTTTACCTGCCCTTACGTGGCGAATTGCTGACGCGCTTCTATCCGTTCAGCCTACCACCGCTAACGCTGCTGGCGCTAGTCGGTATGGCTGTGCTGGTACTGTGGCTACTAAACCGCACAACGCTCATCCGCACCTTGTACGTCAACAGTTGGCGCCGCAAGATCAGCGCCGTGCGCCGTTCCTGGGATGCGCCGCGTCATCAGGGCGCAGTGCTGCGCCGCATCCGCCGCAATGCCCGTGCACCCTGGTGGCACCCGGATATCGCCCGTAGCTTGATACAGGCCGAATGGGAGCAAGCACGCATCAACGCCTGGGATGCATGGCTAGCGGGTGACGTGACGGAGGACGAGATCGGCGGCTTGCTGGCCACGTTACGCCTCGGCATCGAAGCCGAGCAAGCCATCCCCAGGGGCAAACGACGAGGGGCCGACGCACTTTTGCAGCGCTGGCATATGACCTTGCTGCTGGTGACGGTGCTTACCCAGAGCCAACAAGCCTATCGCGAGGCCATGCGCGAACTATACGAGCGGCTGCCGCACGATCTATTGTGGGATGAAGACGACATCCCAGCGGCGTTGCGTCCATCGCGCCTGCGCCAGTGCTTGTACGATTTACAAACGCTGATGACAGCCCCACAGCCGATTGACCAGGACGCCTACACAGAGCGCCTCGTACCGTATCGCCGTCT
>DAOTTW010000403.1:0-4358 GCA_034437615.1 Anaerolineae bacterium
GAGGCCCTCGGCGATCAAGGCGGACAGGCCAACGCCTTGCTTGGCCTGGGGCAGGTGCTGCTGCGGCGCGCTGATTACGCCGGGGCGCTGGGGCGCTTAGAGCAGGCGCTGGCGCTGTATGAGGCCCTCGGCGATCAACTCGGACAGGCCAACGCCTTAGCGGGTTTGGTACAGGTCGCCAGCGATAGCTGTCAGGGGCTTGCAGCCGGTCGGGCGGCGCTGCAACGCTTGCGCTTTTTGCTGGCGCGGCCAGATTGTCAATTTCGCCACGGCTTCCCCAACGCAGCACTCAACGGGCTAGATGCACAGCTTGACGCCTGCGAGGACGCCTCAGCGCAAGACGACGACTAGGCGCTCGTAGACACCCGGCAGCGTGTCCTGCAAGGCATACAGGTCGTGCTGCTGGATGTCGTCCAGGGGCATCTGGTCGCCGCGTTGCCAGCACTCCACCAGCTCACGCACGGCTGGCGTCAGGGGCAGTTCGGCCAGTTGCTGGCTGCGTCGCTGCGCATCCTCCAACATGGCAAGCTGTGCCTGCAACGTCCGCAGGACATCCGCCAGTGGTTGTTCATTCAGACTGTAGTGCGGGCTGATCTGTGCGGCATCCAGCATCTGCACCCGTGCTAACAGCGCAGCCAGTGGCGTGTCGGCACATAGCTGGGCGATGCGTTGCCCGTCGTACAGGTTGCGCCGCAAGCAGAAGAAATCATCAAACAGGCGCTGTATCGTGTCTGCGAGGTCGTTTGGCCCTGTCTGCCCGTAGAGCGCGATCAACTGCACCTGCTCTTGTACGGCTTCAGTCAAATCATCTGGCAGCAGCGTGCGGATGATATCAGGCAGGCCCGTTTGCAACCATGCAATCACCGCTGCGTAGAAGGCAAACCCATCCAGTGGCATCCCCAACGCATTCACCAGTTGTCTCCAGATGCGATCCCGAAAGGCTTGCGCTTCAAGCAAGAGTGTCAGCAAGCGCGGGTCGGCGCTTAGTTCAGCTTCCAGAGCTTTGGCTTGCTTGCCCGTCGCCTCAAAATACGCCGCCAGCCGAAACGCCCCATGCCCGACCTCCGGCGTCAAGCGGATGCCGTCGAAGTCGTCCACGCCCTGTAATGCTATCGGTGGTGTGGTCGCTAGCTCAACACGCCGATAGCGTAACACAAGCGCGGCTGATGGCGTGCCGTCGCGGTGCAGCGCCTCCACTGGCATGATAGCCTTCAGCCACTTAGCTGTGCCCTTGCGCAGGCTGTGCAATAGCTGCTTGTTGACGGGCTTGCCCTCCAGCCAATCCGAAATCGCCGCCAGCGTCGGGTCTACTTGTGGTTCGGGATCGGCTGTGGCCTCCGTTGTTATGGCGACGGGTTGCGTCAATGTCTGCACGGGTAAGCTGATCGACTGCGGCTTGTAGCCGAAGAAATGCAGCAATGTATTAGATGGCTGCATGTGCGGATCGTCGTTATCCAGCGGCGCGTACCAGGTCAGTAGCGCTCGCATCTCCGGGTCCGGGCACTCCACATCGAGGTCAAGCTGGGCATAGTCGTGCATCATTTGCTCAATCGGCGTGCCCATCAGCCAGCCGTGTAGCACCTCGCGTATTGCCATCAGGAAATAGCGCACACGTCCTTTGTTGGCGGGGATAGCACGATACATACGCACCAGCGCCTCGCGGGTGAACGGGGCCAGGATGTGCTCGTCACTTGCGATGCTGGTGCAGCGTTCTAATGCACGACAGTTGGCGCATTCCAGGCCGTTGATGCGTCGGAATGCACGTAAGTAGGCCAGCGCAAACAGATGGCAGTTATCCTCATTCAAGAAGAATGAACGCAGGCCACCTTCATCGGATAGCCACAGCTTCTCCACGCGATCATCAATCGTATCCAGATACGTGATACGTTCCAGGATTTCGCGATGGCGCGGGTCTTCCTGTAAGGATGCAGGCGTGAGTCCAACGACAATGTCCCATGCGCCTGCTTCCAGCGTAATGAAGTAATCGAGAAAATCGGTCGCAAAGATGCTGATGGACTGCACGAGATCGTCAATCAATAGAATGGGTCGCTGGCCTTGTGCGTGGAAGTGCGCAGAAATAGCTTGCAGCGTCTCACGGATGCGTGTGCCTTCCAGCAGGTAATCCATCAGGTTCTGCAAGAGTGTTTGTCGAAAGACCTCGAATGCCAATGGGACGGGCAGAACAGTATCCGCGATACACTCGTCGAATTCCTGCCGTGTCAGAACGTCCACATGACGGGTATCGGGTGGGGTTTCGACTTGCAGAACATCTCGTATGCGTGCCTCGACGAGATCAACCAGCCGATAATACAGCGCATTGATGAGGTCGTCGTCTTCAAGCAGGGTTTCTAATGTTTGTAGCACGAGTAACTTGGCTAGCGTGCGTGGTTTGCGCCGCATCTGTGCCCAACGATCATGGGTCGTCTGCTGAAAATAGTCGCCAGTTAGCCAGTGTTGGAAGCGTTCAACGATGCTCAGTGCATCTAAATCCGTCCGTGTAATGCGAGCGATGGGCGTATCCGGTTGCACACGACTTAGCATGATCTCCAACCATGCCATCAACTCGGATTTACCCGACCCTGCGGCACCAAACAGCACAAAGACTCGGTTGCCTGGCGACAAGCCTTCTGTGTCCTGAAGTTGTCGCAACAGCTGATCCTCTGATAGCTGCTCCTCAGCTTTTCGCAACAGTGTGATCGGCGAATGTGTCTCCATGAACACATCTTCACCCAGCAAAACACGCTGGTTCGCCGTAATCGGGAAGACGCTCAGGCCTTTGCGCTTCATACAGGGCATTTTCAGACGGCGGCTTTTAGGCATAGGCGGTCTGCTTTCGGATACCTTTGTAGCGATGTGGGCCAAAATAGGCTTTGCTGGGCGAGTCTTGCAATGCATACAGGTCAATAACGCCATCGGATGCCAGTTGTTGCAAGGCTGCTGTTACTGAAGGCGCTAGATCACCTGCGCGTGTCGTAGTGGGGATATACTGCTCCATGTGCTGTTCGATGAAGCGCTGCAACGTGTCTTCGTCAGTCCGCCATTCGGCAATGATGTCACGCAGCAGATCAGGCGAATAAACACACAAAAAGCCACTGAATACACGGTAGCCAATGCCCAAGTAAGTCATCACACGCTTCCATGCCTGGATTTTCTCTCGGCTAACGCCGCCGGCAACTCGGATCGGTTCAAGTTGGTTGGCCTCTGTATGGATATCACGGATGTACTGTCGGCCTGTCTTGATAAATAACTCGGTCAATAAGTATGTGTAGCAGGGGTCAAGGGAATGAGTGGGTTTAATCTCGCCGCGCTCCAATTGCCGCAAATTGCGAAGGGTGGACAAACGAAAATCCTGCGATGGGTTGGTCGCTCCAACATACCCCGCTTCAAATGTGATTAACTGCGCGGAAGCAAGAAAAGAGAGCGCGTCGTCAACATGTTGACTTTCACGGGTTTCATCAGGGGCGGCAACGACAAAAGCGCCTTGTACAGCCGCCAATGTTGTGCCGCCTTGAGCAGTGGTTTGTTGCGAGATGTAGGCATATATGGCAGTAAGTTCTGCGCCATAGACGGTGCGAAACAACATCAGAAATAACTCTATTCATCATACATTGAGTCCACCACACGAAGCAGGCGCTGTAGCTGCTCGTCATCTAATGTAGCGACTCGTTTCAATAATTGTTGTACCAGTGGACGTTGTGCCACGTCTTGAATATCTGGCGGCAACACATCCAATGCTGTACCAAGCAGATGGGTCAGCGGTATTTGTAGGACATCAGCGATACGTTGCAGCGTCTCCAACGAAGGACTGGATTTGCCTGTTTCGATATTGCTGATCCAGGCAGGTGACATCTGGACACGGTTGGCGAGGTCGCGTTGTGACATACCCGCGGCCTCACGACGAATGCGAATGAAAGCGCCTTGTTTTGCTGTCCAGGTCACTTGACCCTCTGCTCACTATAGGTTAACATAACCATCAGTATTTATCAACCAGGTGACTCAATGCAGTTCTACGCATCTTGGTACACAGGTGATCCGAATTACGCCGCTTACGATCCCGATGCATCAATGCTTATCAGCGTGACATCAGTTTCGCGTGTTTGGCGCTTGACCAAACTTGATCCGGTTCCCAAGCACCTGATCATTGACAGCGGCGGCTTCCGCTATGCGATGACGGAGAGTAAACCACCATCTCCGAGACAGGTCTTCCAGCAGCAGCTTGACCTCATCGACAACGTGGACCAGAAGATCACCCTTTGCGCACTGGACCATCCAATGCTACCCGGTCGCTTATCGCCATTAAACAGGACCGCGCAATCCATCGTACTATCGCCAATGCCTACGAATTCAAGCGTCTGACT
>DAOTTW010000404.1:0-1827 GCA_034437615.1 Anaerolineae bacterium
TGTTTCAGCAACAAAACCTCGCGGCGCAGGCGAAACGTTTGCTAATGTCAAGCCGTATACCTCGGCAATGCGCTGTCGATAGATTTTCAGCATTTCGTTGCTGGCCTCAGCCCATACGGGGCTTGATGCATCAAGCCCCTACTTACGTTTTAATGTTAAATACGAGCGGTAAAACGTGTAATAAATCGGCATTTTCCGAAATGTGACACTGTCGAAGTCGTCCCCAAAACCCGTGCCTACTTCGGCAATGTCGGAGTCGTTACGCTATTACTACTGCAAGGTACCCATAACATACACCCGCACGTAGCTTGTGCCATTCTCTGCTATGACGGACGGTAGGCGCTCGCCTGTTTGTGGGTCTTGTACAATATAGGTGTTTGCGAGCGTGCCGTTACCGGACCATGCAATCTCGCTCAGTGGGTCGGTTACTAGCAGGCGTGGCGCTGATGCAAAGGGGGCTGTTGGCTGCGAAAAGGTGACCATGCCATTGATCGCATCAAGATACTGCTCAGGTACCCACAGTGGCACCAATACCCCGCGCCGCTGACCCGCAGGGGGGCGCGTTAGATAAAAGACATCGGCTGCGACACGCGGCAACGGCAGGCTGACAAACCCGGTGCCGTCAGCGGTGGCCAGATCAACGCTATGCTGAGATTGGGACTGGTTCAACTGCACCCGTGAGAAGAACACAATAGCCAGCCCACGATCTGCAATCGCGGGGCGCGTCGCATAAGCGCTAATTTCGAGTAGGCCGCCACTTGGTACGATACTTTTGACCAGACGAAGGCAGCGATCCGGCAAGCCGTAAAATAGTTCTGTGCCATAGCGTGATAGCGCCCCATCGCGCAGCGGCTCACCTGGTTGCCACAGGGTTTCTGAGGGCGCGAATTTCGCCGCGTTAGGGTCAGGTGCGAGCAGCGGCTCATAGGTGAAGGTGGCCGAGGGCGCGTTGATGAGTACGCCGTTGCGATAGGCCCGCAAGCACATCTGTAGCTCGGTATCAATGTCGTTCAACATACGGAAGCGTCGTTCTGGTATGTCGGTGGTCGCCTGGGCACCCAGCCCGCGTATTTCGTTCTGCGTCTCGATGACAGCAGGCACAAGCGTATAGGGCAGGGCAGGCACATCACGCCGTTCAATAATGCTGAGTTGTAGGCGAACCGGGTTTTCTGCATTTGGAGCGGACGTTAGCAGATAGAGCGGTGTGGCGGCCTGAAGGTTTTGAATCTGTGCGGATGTAAATTCGACGCTGTTGCCTGATACGGCTACATTCGGATTGTCGATTATCCATTGGCCGCCGTCACTGCGCAGTTGCAGCGTATAGTCGCCCGATGCCATCTGGTAGCCGCTGAGCAGCTTCGGAATTACTTGCACAGCGATATCGTTGCCATAACCTGTCGCCGCCTGATGGTCCAGGGTCAGCGTCAGCGGCTCCGTCACGGCACGCAGGGTCGCCGTATCGCTATAGCGCACGCCATCCAGCACCACGAAGCCCGTCAGCCGAATGTCGCTGGTGCTGCGGCCAGCCATGTAGCTGAGGGTCAGCGCAGCATCCAGCGCGGGCAAGCTGGCTTCGATCTGGCTGAGCGTGCCGCCGCCAGATGCGCCTAATGTAACGCGCTGCCCCACGAACAACTCGCAATGGGTGACGATGTTTATTTGTGTCGTGGAAACACCATCTGCCACCAGTTCAGTCGGTCCGGCCACCCACACATCAAAGCCCGCTTCACCGTTCGCGCCTTCACGGGCCAACGTATCGCAGCCTGCGGGTGTTTGTGGCGGCGTGAGCGTGCTGGTGGGTGTCGCTGTCGGCGTGGCTGTCGCTGT
>DAOTTW010000405.1:0-15172 GCA_034437615.1 Anaerolineae bacterium
ATAGGTGCCTTCCTTCGCCAGCAATTGCGCCGACGTACCAGCAGAGCGCACCAACTGCGCACCCCTGCCGGGCTTCAGTTCGAGGTTGTGCACCACCGTACCAACAGGAATGTCCTTGATGCGCATGGCGTTGCCGGGGCGCATCGTCGCCAGATCACCATTGCCGATGATGTCGCCCACTTTCAGGCCGATCGGTGCGATGATGTAGCGCTTTTCGCTGTCTTCGTACTGCACCAACGCAATACGTGCGCTACGGTTCGGGTCGTACTCGATGGCGACCACTTCAGCGCGGCAATCAAACTTGTTGCGCTTGAAGTCGATAATACGATAGCGGCGCTTGTGGCCGCCACCCCGATGCCGGACGGTGACACGACCCCGGTTATTACGACCGCCTTTTTTACGCAGGGCTGTCGTCAGGGAGCGCTCCGGCTTTTTCTTCGTGATTTCCTCAAACGTGTAGCCTGTCATATCGCGGCGGCCCGCTGAGGTCGGTTTATAGACTTTAACCGGCATGATTTCTACTTTCGTTACTTTATCTCGTCGGTTGCTTCAGGCTATGTTTCGAATAGCTCGATAGACGTGCCCGGTTGTAGCGTTACGATGGCCTTCTTCCACTTGCGTGAGCGCAAAAACCAACGGCGGCCCCGGCGCGTGCGCTTGGCTGGCATAATCATCGTGCGCACTTTCTCCACGCGCCCTTGAATATCAAAGACCAGTTCAACCGCTTCTTTGATCTGGATTTTGTTGGCCTTCGGCGCAACCTCAAACACATATTGGTTCAGATTGTCGGTCATCGCGTTCGCTTTTTCCGTGACGACCGGGCGGCGGATGACATCGTAGGGGTGTAGCTCAGCCATTGGCCACCTCCGTGCGTTGCTGGCCCCAGATGCCTTCGATCACATCCAGCACATTCCAGGGCACAATCACTTTGTCGTACTTCAGCAGGTCGCGGATGTTCAGATAATTCGCACGCAGCGCCAGTGAGCGTTTCATGTTGCTCACGCTGCGCTGAACGTTTTCCTGGCCATCCGTGAACAGCACCAATGCCGAATTGCCCCCTGTAAGCGCCTGGATGACTTCCGTCATCTCTCTGGTCTTGGGTGCGTCCAGTTGCAGGGCATCCACAAACACGAGTTGCTCATCGCGCATCAGGGCGCTAAGCGCACTACGAATGGCTTTGCGGCGCATCTTCTTCGGCATAGCCTTCGTGTATTTACGCGGGCGCGGGGGGTGCGCACGGCCACCGCCGACGAAAATCGGCGCAGTGCGGGCACCATGACGCGCACGGCCTGTACCCTTCTGGCGGTAAATCTTCGCGGTAGAGCCACGTACTTCTGAGCGTGACTTGGCCTTTTGCGTCCCCTGGCGTGCATTGGCCATCTGGCGCACATACGCCTGATGCATCAGCCCAATGTTGATCTCCTCACCGAAGATGTATTCGGAGACCTCACGTGTTTCCAGCGGGTTGCCGTTACGGTCGTAAACTTGTACTTGCATGATATTTTACGTTCTCCGTCTTAACTTGCCTGGTCGCTCGAACCCGCCGTTACTGCTTGGCGTGCTGCTTGCGTGCGGGCTTGATGACCACGATGCCGCCTTTGCTGCCTGGGACAGAGCCTTTGACGGCCAACAGGTTCTTGTCGGCATCCACGACGACGACTTCCAAATTTTGCATCGTAACGCGGTCATTGCCCATGCGCCCGCCCATGCGCTGGCCTTTCAGGGTGCGGCCTGGTGCAGCACACATGCCGATGGAGCCGGGGGCGCGTTCACGGTCGGATTGACCATGCGTTTTCGGCCCACGACCAAAGCCATGCCGTTTGATCGTACCTGCAAAACCGCGCCCCTTGCTCGTGCCGATGATGTCGACCAGGTCGCCCTTGCCGAATACATCGACCTTGATCTCTGCGCCTTCTTCCAGGTCGCCCGCTACATCTTCATCACGAATGCGGAACTCACGCAGCACCTTGAGCGCGGGCAGGCTTTTCTTCTGTAAATGACCAAGTTGGCCCCTGGTCAGGCGGCTAGGCTTGGTCTGGCTGAACCCAAGCTGTACGGCAGTGTAGCCGTCACGCTCAGCATTGCGCAACTGCGTAACGTAGCACGGGCCAGCTTCGATCACGGTCACAGGGACGACGTTGCCCTGCTCGTCAAAGACCTGGGTCATGCCCACTTTTCTGCCAATCATGCCTCTCATGACGTTGCCTCCGTTGTGGGTGGATAGGCGCATGAAGCCTGCGCGGTCTATTGCCCGCCCACAGTTGTAATTACCTTTTGCCGATAGATCGGTTATTGTGCGGTGTTCCCGTAACAAACAGGGTGGTGTAATTCGGTGCGAGACGCCCGGTGCTAGATTTTGATCTCGATATCGACGCCTGCGGGTAGGTTTAGGCGCATCAACGTATCGATGGTCTTGCTATCCGGGTCGAGGACGTCGATTAAACGTCGGTGTGTCCGAATTTCAAAGTGTTCGTGAGAGTCCTTGTCGATGAACGTTGCGCGACGAACGGTAAAGCGTTCGAGCTTCGTCGGCAACGGCACCGGCCCCACGACACGCGCCCCTGTGCGCTCGGCTGTCTCCACAATCCGCTGTGCGGATTGATCGATCACCCGGTGGTCGTATGCCTTCAGCCGGATGCGAATTCTGTTTTTAGCCGCCATAGTTTCTCTTTGCCTCTAATTTAGTCATCCATCAAACAGGCCCATGAGGGGAAAAAATGCCGGGGTCGCAATGCACGTACCCCGGCGCGTCAATCCCCCCGGATTGATGGCTTTAGTCCAGAACTTCGGTGATGATGCCAGCACCAACCGTCAGGCCACCTTCGCGGATGGCAAACTTCGCCCCCGATTCAAGGGCCACTTGCTTCAGCAGTTCAACGTCCATCGTCACGTTGTCGCCAGGCATGACCATTTCCACGCCTTCCGGCAGTGTGATGGTGCCGGTTACGTCCATCGTGCGGATGTAGAATTGGGGGCGATAGCCAGTGAAGAAGGCTTTCTTGCGGCCACCTTCATCGGCCTTCAGGATGTAGACCTCACACTTGAACTTCGTATGCGGCTTGATCGACCCCTTCTTGGCCAGCACCATACCGCGCTCCACGTCTTCGCGCTCGATACCACGCAGCAGGATGCCCGCGTTGTCGCCGGCTTCGGCCTGATCGAGTTCCTTGTGGAACATCTCGATGCCCGTGACTGTCGTCTTCTGGGTGGCTTCACGCAGGCCAACGATGTCGATTTCCTGGCCTTTGGTCAGCGTACCACGCTCGACGCGGCCCGTCACAACCGTACCACGACCCTTGATCGAGAAGACATCCTCAACAGGCATCAGGAAGGGCTTGTCGGTCTCGCGCTGCGGCTCCGGAATCCACTCGTCAACCGTGCTCATCAGTTCCAGGATCGGCGCGTACTCGTCGGCCTGATAGTCGTCGCTATTGGATTCCGTCGCAGCCAGGGCAGACCCCTTGATGACCGGCGTATCTGCCGGGAAGTCATAGGATTCCAATAGCTCAGATAGCTCCATCTCGACCAGTTCGATCAGCTCTTCGTCGTCCATCTGATCGGTCTTGTTCAGGAAGACGACCAGCGCCGGAACGTTCACCTGACGCGCCAACAGCACGTGTTCGCGTGTCTGCGGCATGGGGCCATCCGGGGCGCTCACTACGAGGATAGCGCCATCCATCTGCGCCGCACCCGTAATCATGTTCTTGATGTAGTCACGGTGCCCAGGGCAATCCACGTGGGCGTAGTGGCGCTTATCGGTTTCGTATTCCACGTGGCGGATGTTGATGGTGATGCCACGCTGCTTTTCTTCCGGGGCGTTGTCGATCTCGTCGTAGTTCTGGCGCTTCGCCCAGCCCTTGAGGGACAGCACTTTGGTAATCGCTGCTGTTAGCGTCGTCTTGCCATGATCCACGTGGCCGATCGTGCCGATATTCAGGTGCGGCTTGTTACGCTCGAATTTGCTCTTGCCCATATTTGATTTGCCTCTTTATCTTTATCTTTGTCTTTGCTGATGCTTGATTTGATCTGCGGATACTGTGAGACTTACTATAACTGCTTAACGATCCCCAGCGATCACTTCTTCAGCGATACTCTGGGGCGCGATGGCATACTTATCGTATTCCATTGTGAAGCTACCACGGCCTTGCGTCATATTGCGGATTTCGGTGGCATAACCGAACATCTCGGAAAGCGGCACCTGCGCCTTGACAGCCGTAATATCGCCACGCGGCTCCATGCCCTGCACCACACCGCGCCGTGACGCTAGATCGCCCACGATGGTACCCGTGAATTCCTCCGGGCCAACAACCTCGACCTTCATGGTCGGTTCCATAATCGCCGGACCAGCGGCTCTCACCGCGTCCTTCAGCGCTTGTGTGCCAGCCACCTTGAAGGCAATTTCGCTGGAGTCAACATCGTGCATCGCACCATCAACCACAATCGCCTTCAGGTCTACGACCGGGTAACCAGCGATTACGCCGCCTTCCATCGCCTCGCGGACGCCCTTCTCGGCAGCACGCACAAATTCCTTCGTGACAGCGCCGCCCTTGATCTCGTTCGACCACAGCAACGCATCACCTTCGGCGGCTGCGCGGTCCTCATCCGTCATCGGCGCGAATTCGATCACGATGCGGGCGAACTGACCGGAACCACCCGTCTGACGCTTGAAGGTCGTATCTTGGCGGTGCTCACGTGTGATTGTCTCACGATAGGCGACACGCGGGCGACCCACCTGCGCTTCGACGTTGAATTCACGCATCAGTCGGTCAACCAGCACCTCAAGGTGTAGCTCACCCATACCGCGAATCTTGGTCTGGCCCAGGTTACTATCAACCTCGACCTGGAACGTGGGGTCCTCTTCCGCCAGCTTTGCCAGCGCCATACCCATCTTGTCCTCATCGGCCTTACTGTTCGGCTCGATGGCGACTTCGATCACTGGTGCCGGGAACTTAATCGTTTCCAGCAGAACAGGGTCATTCGGTGCACACAGCGTATCGCCGGTAAAGGTATCCTTCAGGCCGATCACAGCGGCGATGTCGCCTGCGTGGATTTCATCGACATCTTCGCGCTTATCCGCGAACATGCGCACGATGCGCCCGACGCGCTCGCTCTTACCTTTGGCGCTATTCAGTACGTTTGTGCCCTGGCGCAGCACACCGGAATAGACGCGGGTGAAGGCCAGGCGACCAAACTTGTCGGAGATGATCTTAAAGACCAGGCCCGACATCGGCTCGCTGTCGTCGGCGTTGCGGATCATCGACACTTCGATGTCCTTCGGATCAACACCTTGCACGGGCGGCACTTCCAGCGGAGAGGGCAGCAGGTCAATGATGGAATCCATCAACATCTGAACGCCCTTGTTCTTCAGCGCCGAGCCACATAGCACAGGCTGAATCGCGTTGGAGATGGTGCCAGCACGCAACGCCGCAACAATCTCATCGTCGTTGATTTCCTCTTCCATCAGGTATTTTTCCGTCAGCAGGTCGTCGCTTTCAATGACCTTGTCGATCATCTCCTGGCGCATCGTCTCGGCTGCTTCACGGTAGCTTTCCGGGATGGGGTGGCGCTCAATGGCTGTGCCCAGGTCATCGCCATACGTCACCAGTTCCATTGCCAGTAGGTCAATGATGCCTGCAAATTCGTCACCGCTACCGTATGGAATCTGGATGGGAACCGGGTTACCACTCAGGCGGTCGATAATCATCTGAACCGTGCGTTCAAAGTTCGCGCCAGTGCGGTCCATCTTGTTGATGAAGCAAATACGCGGCACGCTGTATTCGTTGGCCTGACGCCAGACCGTTTCGGATTGTGGCTCAACGCCTGCGACACTATCAAAGACGGCAACGCCACCATCCAGCACACGCAAGCTACGTTGCACCTCTGCGGTGAAATCCACGTGGCCCGGCGTGTCGATGATGTTGATGCGATGATCGCGCCAGGTGGTGCTGACCGCAGCAGACGTAATCGTAATGCCGCGTTCGCGCTCCTGTGCCATGTAATCTGTTGTCGCAACACCGTCATGCACCTCACCGATTTTGTGCACCATGCCTGTGTAGTACAGGATGCGCTCGGTGGTGGTGGTCTTGCCCGCGTCAATGTGGGCAATGATGCCGATATTGCGCAACATCGTTAGGTCGAACTGCTTTTTGTCTTTTGCCATGTTTAGACCCTGTATATCACTATCCGGTTAATCGACCGGCGTACAACCAAACAGGTAAACTGCTGTTGCTGGTGCAGCTTGCACCATGAACGTTTAGCGGAAGTGGGCAAAAGCGCGGTTGGCCTCTGCCATGCGATGCACTTCGTCCTTACGTTTGACCGAAGCGCCCTGCCCCTGTGCTGCGTCCATGATCTCGGCTGCGAGCTTGTTGGCCATCGAGCGGCCACCCCGACTGCGTGAATATGCGATCAGCCAGCGCATTGCCAGCGTGACCCCACGATACTGCTTCACGTCGATGGGCACCTGATAGGTGGAGCCACCAACGCGGCGCGGCTTAACCTCAACCGTTGGGGCTGTGTTGCGCAAAGCATTCTCGAAGACCTCAACCGGGTCTTGCTTCGTGCGCTCGCCCACCAATTCAAGGGCTTGGTACATAATGCGCTGCGCTGTGCTCTTCTTCCCGCCGTACATCATCCGATTAATGAACATCGTGACGTGCACATTGTTGAAGCGGGGGTCCGGTGCGATATAGCGGCGCGCTGGTGTTTTACGACGCATAGGCTACTTTACCTTTAACTTGTTAACTCTTTTTCTCTCTGCGTTAACTCTTTTTCTCTCTGCGTTAACGTTCATCAAGAGTTAACCTTTTTTCTGGCGCTTCGTGCCGTATTTGCTGCGGCCCTGCTGACGGCCTTCAACGCCGCCTGCATCGAGCGTACCGCGTACAATGTGGTAGCGCACACCGGGCAAATCCTTCACGCGCCCACCACGCACGAGCACCACGTTATGCTCCTGCAGGCGATGGCCTTCGCCGCCAATATATGCGCTGACCTCAACGCCGTTCGTCAGGCGCACACGCGCTACCTTCCGCAAAGCCGAATTCGGCTTTTTGGGCGTCATCGTCGTCACACGTGTGCACACGCCGCGCTTCTGCGGTGCACCGCGCTTCTGGTTTTTGCGCGTCTGGTTTAGCGAGTTAAATGTGTAGCGCAGGGCGGGTGCTTTGGTCTTCTTCTTGCGCACCGTGCGACCTTTGCGCACCAACTGGTTAATCGTTGGCATGGGTGTCTCGTCTCCGCATTTTGACTGTTCAATCGTTGCGCTTTACGCAGAAAACAAACTATCTCTAGGCGTACAAACGGGCATTCTTCGGTTAAGAACGCCCGTATCGCTATCTATCCTGGGTAACGAGACACCACGCGGCGGCGCGGCTCTTTCGTTACATCGCTTCAGTTCAGTTACAAATTGCCTCGGGTTAAGCGTGATGAGGATTTGAACTGTTGTTTAACAATACTTAGCGTGACCAATTATATGTACAGGGCAGGGGTTGTCAAGCCTGCTGGCGTTTGGTTTAGGCAAAATACCTCAAGATTTGCTCACGATCCCCATTATTTTGCCCAATTTATCCAGTAATTCATCTAATGCTAATGGTTTGCTCAGGAAGTAATCCACGCCCTGCTCAATGGCCTGTAGCTTTTTGTAGCCGCCCGTCGAATTGGTCATCGCAATTGTGGGCACGTAATTGCTGCTTTGCTTGCGTAGATACTTTACGATGTCCAGGCCGTTCATATCCGGCAAATCTAGCTCTATGAGGAAAAGGTCGAGGCTCTGATTATCGATGTAAGTAATCGCGCCGGGTGCATCTTCTTTGACGACCACATGAAAACCCGCCCGCTCTAACACGTGGCTCAGCAAATGCGTCACATCCTGGTGATTATCTACCACCAGCACTTTATGCCCTTTTGCCATCTGCGGAATGTTGGCCAAGTTTTCGATGCCAGCCAGCGTATCATCTTTAAGCGAAGGTTGCACGACGAAGTGCACCTGCAATTCCAGCAATCCCAGGCGCAGACGGTCCGCATCTCGCAGCCGATAGACCTGCTCTGGCTTCAGCAGATGGCCGTTGATAAAGGTGCCGTTGGCGCTGCGCATATCCTGCACAGCCACCCGATTGTTATGTGTGATGATGCGAGCATGACGCCGCGAAACACCCAGGTATTGCGCGTTATGTTCATTCAGGTCAATATCTGGCTTAGCGCTGCCATCCGTGTCGCCACGACCAATCAAAACCGATTCACCGCCTGGTGACTGAATGATATGCGGCGTGCCGACAACACGAAACTCCAGGACCCAGGGCAATAAGCCTGTCTCGTTCAGGGCATCTGTAACACGGAACTTTGCTTGCTCTTCTTTTGCAAGCTGACGTGTTTGTATGGTTGGGTCTTTTTTCTGGTCTCGTGCCATTTTTTACCGTTAATTTTGCTTATCCGCGAAAAACTCTACAGGGAATTGTAACACCAGTGCAAGCCACAATTATGAGAAACTGCGCAGGGGTCATAACCTTTTATTGACAACTCGTTAACAACTCAATGACAAATACGCGGTTGGCGTTAACCATGCTAATGAAGAAACAAAAACGAATGCGGGGCTTTTGCTACAATCTAGCACAACTTAGCCATATACAAGGACTTGAGCGAGGCAACCATGCAAGCGATTACCATTCAACCCATTGCGACAATCAAGAACGACATCAGAACCAGCACGACTGACGCCGATTGGGGTAAGGTCATCAGCGAAATTCACTTCGATGAACAGCTAGCACCGGGCTTACAAGGGCTTTCGGATTGGTCCCATGTGATTGTGATTTTCTCCATGCACGAAACACGTTTTAAGGCGGATACTGATCTCGTACAGCGCCCACGCGGGCTGGCGGATATGCCAGAAATCGGCATCTTTGCGCAACGCACACAGCAACGCCCCAATACCATCGGGGTCAGCGCTGTGAAGATCGTCGATGTGCAGGCCAACGTCGTGCGCGTCAAAGGTCTGGATGCCATCAACGGTACGCCTGTGCTAGACATCAAGCCCTACGCCCCCATCTACGATAGCGCCAGTGAACCGCTTGTACCGGGCTGGTTCATCCGTCTGATGCAGGGCTATTTCTAGCGGTCAACCGACGCTTTTACGGCGTTCAACAAACGTTAACCTGCGCTGTGGTACTTTTTACAATCTATGCATTTCGCTATAAAGCCTGTTGATTTACCATTTGCTCTCTTGCGTGATCGACACGCAGGGAACTTCATCGACGTTTGTTCGCAGCAGATGCGGCTCTCGTAGCACGCAGCAAAGGAAACACACTTTGTCCATTAAGGCCATGCAACACAGGGTCTTACAACAGAATATTGATTGGAAGGGTGCATCAGTCGGCTTTGCATCCAACACGCTAGGCAGTATCTTCGGGGCGCTTAGCATCTTGCTTTTCATCCTGCCTGCCGGTCAGGTCACTGGGGGCGTTACAGGTATCACGCTCATCCTAAAAGAGCTATTCGGCTTACCTGTCGGGTTGATGACCATACTCATCAACATTCCGATTATGTACCTGGGCTACAAAATGCTGCCGGGTGGCTGGAAGATGATCGGCGGTACGATTTACAATGTCGTGCTGTATTCCGTCGCCATTGATATACTAGCGCCCTTCGTTAGCACAACCGAAGTGACCAACGACCCGCTGTTGAGTGCGATCTTCGGTGGCATCCTGATGGGCCTTAGTAGCGGGTTTGTCTTCCGCACGGGTGCGACATTTGCGAGCACTTCTGTGATTGCACTAATCATGCAACGGAAAACGGGCCTGGCTATGTCGAATACGATCCTCTATACCGATGTCTTAATTATCAGCGCGGGTGGGCTGATCTTCGGCTGGGAAATCGTGCTTTATGCCCTGATCTTCCTCTTTGCTATGGGCATCTCTACCGACTACATCCTGGAAGGGCCGAGTGTGGTGCGCACAGTGACCATCGTCACCACGAAGCCGAACCAAGTCGCGAACGCGATCATGTCACAGATGGCGCGGGGCGTTACGTATTGGGAAGGCACGGGCATGTACACAGGCAGCCCGCGCTCTATTCTGTTCGTGACCGTATCCCGTGCGCAGATGGGCGAGATTAAGCAAATTGTGGTAGATGCGGACGAATATGCATTTCTGGTTATCGGTCAGGGGCATACAGCTTACGGTGGCGGTTTCCGGCCTGTGCGCCCAAGCCGCGTGCCGAAGTATTACACCCATGAGAGCGAAGCCGACGAACAACAAGCGACACCGACGACAACAGACTGGGCACCGACGCCGGTCTATAGCGGTCCCATAGGCGAACAAACAACCGATCCCGGCGACAGGGGGCATATCGCAGCCAGCACAGCACAACCTTTTGAGTAGTTACGCCGTCTCGGACACCCCATTGGGTGTCCCTACGGTTCACAACGTGGTTGTAGGGAAGCGGCTTGCTGCGAACGCCACGATACTGTTTAACAGCGGCGTAGCGCTAACGTGACCAACAGCAGCACCGGCAACATCAGCAGCATTTCCGGCCCCGGCAGGCCCAACAACCCGTTTGGCCCCTCCGGACGATACAGCGGCGCAGGCACGAAGGTCAGAGCGAACAACAGCAAAACCGCCTGCGCTATGCGCTTGCGTGCCGGGTTCAGCGGCGTGATGGCATCCAGTGGCAGGGCATACGAGCGCCCGAACAACAGCAACAGCACGATCAGCAACAACCATGCCACGCTCGCGAACAGGCTGAGCACAAGCAGCAACAGCAAAAACGCCGGATACCAGCGGCGCGCACGCCCCCCAAGCCACGCAAAGAGCACGTGCCCGCCGTCAAATTGGCCGATGGGCAGCAGATTCAGCGCTGTGACGAAAAGCCCGGTCCAGCCCGCCCACGCCAACTGATTCACCATCACATCGACGCCAGCAACCGTATCGGGCAGCCATTCACCGAATACAGCCACCTGCGCCAACGCATACACCACCGATTTGCCTTCGACCAGCACATCTGTAATCGGCGTGACGGGCGATGTCAGCAAGCCTAGAAGCAACACCGGAATAGCGGCCAGCAGCCCAGCAAACGGCCCTGCCGCGCCCACATCCAGCAGCACCTTGCGGTTTTTCAGGGGTGTACGTAGCGCAATCGCTGCGCCGAAGGTGCCAAACGGACTGACGCCCATGCCAGGGATGAAATACGGCGGTGATGGGGCCACCCCGTAGCGGCGCATGGTCAGGTAGTGGCCCAGTTCATGCGGCACGAGAATCAGCAGCAGCGAAACAGCGTAAGGCAAGCCGCGCCACAGGTTCAGCAGCAAATTTTGCTCGATGTCGGCGGCCAGTGCAGGCTCGTCCAACGCGATAATATTCTTGGCGATCAGCGCACCCGTCCACATCATGCTGAGGAGCGTCAGCACGAACAGCAGCAGCGCTGGCCAGATTTTCGGCGTTAGGGCTTCTGGCAGCCGCCGGCTGATGATGTGCACCACATGCGGCGACTGAATCATGCTGCTCGTATCGCGCGGATTCTCACGGAACAGCGCAAACAGGTCATAGGGCTGCAAGGCAGCATCCAGCGCATCGTAAGCACGCTCAGCATCCATCAGCAGGCTACCCACGAACGACAGGCGCAACCCGCAATCCATGCGATCAACCAGCGTGGCGTCTTCGGCTGTCAGGCTGTCAGCTTTGAGGTGCAGTTGGCTTTCAACCGTCAGGTAACGCCCGACGATTGCGGCCAACTGCGCATCGGTTGCTGTATCAAGATCAGATGATGGCTTGGGGGACACGGAAGGGTCTACTATTCCAGGCGCATACTGCGCAAGCGTGCACGTGCATCCATCAGATCGGCGGCAAACAGCAGTTCGCGCCCTGCGATCTTATTGCTGAAGGTCTTCTTGACGGTATTATAGACGCCCCGCATCACCTTATTCGCGCCGATGACCACACGCCAGCCTTCATTGCTGCGCGGTTGTGGGTTGGCCAGCAGGCCCTTCGCCGCTTTCATGAAGTCCTTCGGAATCTTGCTGCCTTCCAGGTCGATAATTACATCCACCTGATGCTCTACGGCAGCGATCATGCTGTCAATCTCACCGATAGCCGTTTCGAGTTCGTCCCAGGACCACTGGCTCTCGAATTCGGCACGAATCGCCGTCTGATCGACATTATCCCAGAGTACGAGAATACCCATAGTGCTCAATCCATTACTATCTATAGCTAGCAATCTGTCTCGTTGTCATTTTGTTTCATTTTACCCACTTTTGACCATGCGGCTAGCTTAACCTGACGAACTCTCAGAGATTGTGAAACTGCTGCTTTGGGGTTGTTGGCGTCCGTCCACCTCCCAGAGCACCGTCCAGCCCCCAGGGAAGAAAACCGTGTCGGTCTTATCAATGAAAAACCAGACGCATTCGTCATCAAAGGGGTTTTCGGCGGTGAATTCCAGATACACAAATTCGTCACCCCGGTAAAACCAGCGTGATGCAAAGCGCGTGCCTGCCTCGATGTCATAGCCGCGTGCCACTGCGTAAATACGCTCATCGGAGCGCTGAAATTCATCCGTTTGCCCCAGCGCACAATCATCGTCACCCACATCCAACGAAGTTACAAGCTGACGGATGCGCGGCGATGTCTGATTCGGCGTCGGCGTGGCCTGGGCAGCGGCAGCAGTTGCCGCTACCTGCTGGGATAAACCCGGCGTGATTAAGGTCGGTACGCTGGTCGGCAAGGCCAGCGCAAAGTCACCCATCATCTCCCGCTGAAAATCCTCCAGATACGCCTGATCGGTGCCCTGTGCCACCAACGTCGCCTTCAGGAATTGGCTTTGCGTGGCGGCAAAGCTCACGTCCGTCTGCACAAAATCCAGCGTCGTGCGCAGGCGTGCCGCTTGCAGGGTTGTCGTCACACGTAAATCGGCTACCTGCGTGCCGATCCGTTCATGGTTGGCGACGAGTGTCTGCTGCTGTGGGTTGGTCGTACACGCCCCCAACAGGCAAATTGCGCACAGGCCCAGCCACGTCACGAAAAATCGCATTCCGTCAGACCTCAATCAATCGACAAGAACAGCAAAACAAAAATGCTCGACCACGAAGACACAAAGCACACGAAGAAATAAGATCGTCATCACAAGTCACCGTGAGTCATCGCGGATTGAACGCCAGTTCAACAAACAACGGGTGATGGTCGCTATAGCGCACGTCGGCCAATACACGCGCCGACAGCGCCGCAAACGCAACCGGATCGTAAAACACGTAATCCAACCGCAACAGCGCAGGCGATACGCGCCAGCTTGGGAAGGTCAGGCCAAGCCCCCAGCCCACATCACGATAGGCATCCGCCAGCCGTGCCGACATCAACGCATAATCCGGCGAGAGCAACGGCATGTTGAAATCGCCCAATGCAATCACAGGCAGCGTTTCGGCGTCGATGCGCCTTGCAATGTCCTGCATTTCACGGTAGCGATAGGACGGGTCGAAGAAGTGCGGCCCAATGCCGGGATGTACGGGGTGCAGGTTATAAACGGTGACCTCGTGTTCATCAAGCTGTACCGTTGCACGCATATTGCCTAACGGCGCATCAAGCCATTGATATTGCCAGTAATCACTATTCGCAATCGGGTAACGGCTGAGCAGCGCTTGACCGCGAAAAGCGTTCGCCTGCGCATACGTGGCCTGATGCGGGTATAGCTCGGCTAATTGGTCTGCGATGCGTGCGCCTGCCTCTAAGCCGACCTCTTGCAGCCCGACAATATCCGCGTCAGATGCTGCGATTACGTCGATTACCTCATCCAGTGAACGATTCGTCGCCAGAATGTTATAGGTGAGCAGCGTCAGGCGTTCGGTAGCGGGGGCTATGTCGGATGGCGCTGAAGGCACAAACGCAGGCCCGAACGTCAGCGCGAAGGCCAGCACCGCCGGGAGCAGCAGCCCCGCGACAATCCAGAAGCGCAGCAGCAACGCCAACGGCAACAGCAGCAGCGCCGGGGACCACAGCAGATGCGCAAACGTATCGAAGAAGGCAATCGGCACGAATGTAGGACCAATCAGCAGGTGCAGCGCGACGTGCAGGGCCGTGCTCAGGCCATAAGCCCCCAGCACGGCCCGCAGCAGGTAGGCGATGATGTTCAGCAGTGATGTTGCAGCGTTGGGTTTGGCTGTCGTCGTCATAAATGCCCCTGAAATCTGAGCAAATCTTAGCGCCTGGTGTTCAACCACAAAGATAGCCGGACGCGCAGAAGCGCGCCCCTACAACCTAAATTATATCCGCAGTGTAGCGTCTAAAGCCGCTGCCCGGTCACACCATCGAAGAAATACAGCTTGTCCGCTTGTAACTGGCACACGACCTGCTCACCAGGTTTGATCTGTGCGTCAAACGGGGCTTGTACCTGCCATTCACGCCCACCGCGCCGCACCGTCAACATCTGGAAGCGCTCCGCAAAATATGGCATGACTTCATCGACTGTCGCCACGATGCCATCATCCGCGCCCGCTGCATCCTGGATATTGCTCAGGTCGATATGCTCCGCACGCACCCCCAGCACAACGGCTGTATCGTCCAGCAATTCACGCGCTAGCGTAGCCGTCGGCACCGCAAAGCCGCCAAAATCCTCACCCTGCCAGCGACCAGCCCGCACCACACCGGGGAACAGGTTCATCGGTGGCGAACCGATAAACTGCGCGACAAACACATCACGCGGATCACCGTAGAGGTCGTCATAGCTGCCCATCTGCGCGATGCGGCCATCATTCATCAGGATGATGCGCTGCCCGATGGATGAGGCTTCGGTTTGCTCATGCGTGACCATGACCGTCGTCACTGGGAAGGCACCCAGTAGGCGTTTGAGCGCCACACGTGCCCCCGTGCGGAACTGTGCGTCAAGGTTGGCAAATGGCTCATCAAACAGCAACAATTGCATATCCCGCGCAAAGGCACGCGCAATGGCGATACGCTGCTTTTCGCCGCCGGAAAGCTGGCGCGGCATCCGTTCCATTAGCTTATTGATGTCTACGCCTGTGATCTGGCTGACGCGCTTCACACGCTCCGGCACTTCTTGTTCACGCTTGCGCAAGCGCAGGAAAAAGCCCACGTTCTTCTCTGCGTTCCAGTGGGGTATCAGCGCATAATCTTGAAACACCATGCCCACCACCCGATCTATGGCTTCGATATTGCCAAGCAGCGTGCCATCATAAAACACC
>DAOTTW010000406.1:0-6367 GCA_034437615.1 Anaerolineae bacterium
AAGCCGTTCTTCGCATTAGAGCCACAGACGAACGCTAACGATGGCTTCAACCTGTATGATCGCGGGGTTGCGGGGTCGGGTGTGTTCGTCTTGGAGCCGGGCGCGACGAAAGCGGGCACGGTGCGCCTGAGCGTGCGCCCTATCGCAGCAGCATCTACGGCATAAGAGGGCCAAGTTGCGGGCAAAACATGCCTGCCTGAGTAGTTACATCAGAATAAGCGCTCTTTGACATATCAGGATAGGCGACGATGGCTAACAGTAAAAAACTGAACTCCATGCGCGTGCTGGAGCAGCACAGCATCCCCTATGAGGTGTTCGCATACGACGCCAGCACACGCGACGCCGCAGAAGTGGCGGAAATGGTCGGGATGCCGGAGTTTATGGTATACAAAACGCTGATCGTACAATCCGCGACGGATGAACGGCAAAAGCCCATGATCGTGATGATTGCGTCGGATCGTCGGCTACACTTGAAGCACATGGCGGCAGCCGCTGGCGAGAAGAAAGTCAAGATGGCGGCCCATGCCGACGCGGAAAAGCTGACCGGCTTGCAGGTGGGTGGCATCAGCCCGCTGATGTTGCTGGATAAGAATTGGCCTGTGTATATCGACCAGCCTGCAACCCAATTGCAGAATATCGCCATCAGCGCGGGGCAACGCGGCTTACAATTGCGCGTGCCTGTGTCGCCCCTGCTGAAGCTGTTGCGGGCCAAAATTGCCGATGTGAGCGACGACGATCATTAATTAAGCGCCTGTTTCGGGTTGTGGGTGGCGTGCTGCTGGCTGATTAGCCGCATCCTGGCCACCACCAGCGCCGTTTTCCTGCGCCACTGGTACGACAATATGAAAGCTGGACCCCTGGCCCATCTCGCTTTCCACCCAGATGTCACCCTGATGACGCTGCATGATCTCATACGTGAGCGTCATGCCCAGGCCCGTGCCGGGTTTCTCGTGTGCTGCTGTGTTGGAACTGCGGAAGTAACGCTCTTTAAACAGGCGCTTCTGATCTTCCTCGCTGATGCCAAAACCCTGATCGGTGACGGTCAGGCGCACCATTGGCCCCAGGCGCTTGCCGTTATCAGTGGCATATTCGTCCAGCAGCTTTGCATCAATCGTGATGGTCGTGCCGGGGTCGCTATATTTTGAGGCATTGCTGACCAGGTTGGTCAATACCTGCTCTAAACGGCCTTGATCGCCCATCACCAACGGCAAATCGTCCGGCACGTTATTCAACAACTCCTGGTCGTTATCTTGTAGCTGATAGATGAAGGGTTGTAGTGCGCCGATCACTGCATGGCGGATGTTCATCGGGGCCACGTCAACCGTGAATTCACCTGCGTCCTGTCTGGCGGCGTCACGCAGATCGTTGATGATGAGTTGCAGGCGATGGGCATTATTGTAGATGACGCGGATGAAGCCCTCTTGCTGCTCGTTGAGTTGACCAAGCGCACCCTTGAGCAGAATATCCGTATAGCCCTTAATCGGTGTCAGCGGATTCTTCAGTTCGTGGGCGGCAATCCCCATAAATTCAGATTTGTTGCGGTTGGCGTTCTGCAATTGATCGTAGAATTGCGCGTTGGCGATAGCGATACTGGCGTGCTCGGCCAGGCGCTGTGCAAAACCCCAATCAGCCAGCCCGAAGCGCGGTTCGACGGTCTTTTCCAGCACGAGAACGGCGTTCACTTCGTCACCCGCCATCATGGGAATCGTGATCTGGCTGAGGCTACCGCGCAGTGTCTCTTCGTAATCGGGGTCAATGGCGGTATCGGTCACAAGGTCGGGTGCGGGGCGGCGCATCCGCAGTACACGGCCAATCACACCATGATCTGTCGGCCAGATCACCTCGCCCTGCTCCGTAACGCTACCTGTCGGGAAGTCTTCTAGCTCATAGCCATCCAGCGCGACCATCAGCAAGCAGGGCGGTGATTGCTGCACGATGCCGATAGCGCCGGCCTGTGCCTGCAAGTATTGCTTGGCCACCTGCACGGTGATTTCGGCCACTTGATGCAGGTCGAAGGTGCTGTTCAGGCGCTTATCCAGCCCTTCCAGCAGTTCTAGCTCTTGCACGCGCTGATCCAGTTGTACGCCGCGTTCGCTGTAGAGGCGTGCATTTTCGATAGCGACAGCAGCTTGACCCGCGAACGTCGTCAGCAAATCGGCGTCATCTTGTGTGAAGAACGTGCCGTCCTTCTTATTGAGCACTTGCAGCACGCCAATCGTGCCCTCTTTGGCCATCAGCGGCACCGCTATCAGCGTGCGTGCCACGAAGCGCTCGCTATCGCCGATGTTTTGTGCGTGCGCCGGGTCGTGTTGCAGGTCGTTGACGATGCGCAGTTGACCCTGCTGCGCGACCTGCCCCGCGACCCCCTGCCCGGCGCGGATGCGTTGGCCGATTAATGACTCACCTGCCCCACCGATCACCACGCGGAATTCCAGTTCATGCGCGAAGCCCTGCGTGCGTTCATCGCTAAACAGCAGCAGCGACCCCGCCTCGGCGTTGAGGATTTCAACAGCGCTGCTCATGATGATCTGCAACAACTGCTCTACGTCGCTTTCGGTGGCCACAAGCTGCCGACTGATGTCATTCAGTACGGTCAGTTGGCGCTCACGGATTTGTGTCTGGCGGAAAAGCTGGTTCTTATCCAGCGAAGTCGCCGCTAATGAGCCAATATCCCCAAAGACCTTGAAGGCTTCGTCGCTGTACAGGTCTTCGCTGGTGCGGCCCATCGCCATCGCGCCGAAGAGGTTGCCACGCCCTGCCGTGAGCGGCACACACATGAAGGCGCGTAGCTCTGGCGTGATGAAGCGTAAGGGCGCGTTGCGCTCGCGCATGGCTTCGGCAAAATTCTGCACACGTATGGCGCGGCCTGTGCGCACCACATCGCTGATTAGCCCGTCGTCTAGCTCCCAGCGCACGTTTTCTTGCTCCTCATGGCGGTCGTCGCCTTCCAGGAAAAACGGGAAGTAGAGGCGCTGGGTTTGCTGATCGTAGAGCACGATATAGAAGCAGGGCGCGTCAATCAGGCGGTTGGTCTGTGTGTAGATGAGTTCCATCTGCTCATCAAAGCCGATGGTGAAGTTCACGGCTTGCCCGATCTGGCTGATAACCTCCAGTTCGCGCACGCTGCGTTCCAGCGTGTTAATCACCTGGGCGCGTTCGGTGGCGATGGCGAATTGACGCACCAGCGCATTCACAAAGCGGATTTCCTCGAAGTCGTAGCGTGGCCTGCTGGAAAGCGGCGGCCCCAGGATAACGAAGCCGCTAAGCTGGCTGCTGCCACGAATGGCCGCTACCAGACGTGCTTTGAGCAAATTCAGGCGTGCACGCTCGGTATATAACTCATGCGGTAGCGGCTCGCCCTTTGGCAGCGCCAGCGCCGCACCCTGACTGGCCCCAAGCAGCGTTACGAGTGCGCTATCTATGGTGAAGCGGATGTCTGTTCGCTGTGCGTCGGGGGTATCCGGCGTCAGCCAGGCGGTAAATGCATCCTGATCGGTATTGCGCACGAAAACGAAGATCGCCCCCGGCGCAAACGTTTCATCCAACATCCTGCGCAGCAAGGAGACAATATCGTCGTAATTATCCAGCGTCGTCAAGGCCTGGCTGAATTCCTCTGCACGGGCCTGATAATCATAGCGCACGCGGAAGTACACCCGATTGATGCGATTTTGCAAGCGTGTGCGTAGCGGTATAAAGCCCACGACCATCACAAACAAGATGACGGCGATGCCGAGCGCGTTATCAGCGCTGAAAATGTCTATCGCCAGGACCGCGCTACCCAACGACAGCAGAAAGACGCCGAAGATCAGCACGCCAAGCATAATGGCATAGGTCACGCCTTGCGTAATAACCTCGTCGGTATCTATGCGCTGATACTGCAACACGGCATAGGCCAGGAAGCCATTCGGGAAGATATACAGCACCATCAAGGCTTCAAAATTCAGCGGCAACAGGAAATTCGCCTGGGACAAAAAGACACGATTCGCCAGATATAGCAAAGTCGGCACGAGCATCAAGCCCAGGCCGATCAAGACGCTGTTGACCTGATCGCGCATCACCAATTCAACAGCGCGGGGGCGCTGAATATTCAGCATAATCAGCAGCATAGCGCCCATGCCCACGATGGATAGCAGGGTTGCCGCTTGTGTGGCGCTGTTATCCCAGGGATCAACCGGGTTGAAGTAGCCGTTGATGATGAACAGCGCACCGAGCATAAAGGCCGCGAGCGGGATGTGTGGCACGACGACGTTTTGCAGGAAGGGGTTACCGTTGATGACCTGGAGGCGGCGTGGAAAGACCAGCGACAGCGCGACCAATGCGCCACCGATCCAGCCAGCCGCCAGAATCCATAACGGCGTCAGCCGATCCGACGCGCCGACATCGAAGAGGCCCGCCATGTAAACCACGCTGGCAAATGCAATCGTCGCGGCCAGCATATCCGCCATGCGACCCCGCCGCATCCAGATAATCGCCAGACCGAACAGCAGCACAATCGACGCTGAGATAAACGGCAGCAAGAAAAAGACCAGAAAATCACGGTCCGGGAATTGCGATAGCGTCAGATCAACGCTACAAGCCGCCGTGCCATTCACAGGCGGATCACACAATTCAGGGCTGAGATTGCCGAAGCGCTCTAAACGCTCGAAGTAAATGCGGATTGTCTGGCCGACCTCAGCGTTTGCGATAAATTCGTTGTAACGCTGCCGCGCATCCTGAAAGGTGTTAGCGGGGGATTTCAGCACAGTGGCGTTATCTTCAACGGCTTCAGCGCTTGAATACAGCGCGGGTTGCCCGATCTTCGTGATAAAATCCTGCCGTTGTAAGCCCGCGTTCAGCCCAGGCCAGCTATTCGGGTTCACGGGCTGCCCCGCGTTGACGGTCATGGTGTACGTCAATAGGAAGCCAGGGAAGGGCGCAGTGCGCAGGTTTAGCGCGGTCCACCCATAAAAGATGTAGGCTAAGATGGCGATAGCTGCTGCGATGATCGTCAGGATACGCCAAACGGAATAGTCGGCTGCGGTGCGTTGCGCATTAATGGGGCGGGTATCGCTTGCTTTACCGAGGGATGTCGCGCTCATGGGTTATACTCTGTCGATTACTTGACATGCAGAGAAAACAGGCTGATGGAAATGAAAATAAGGCATAGTATCGCAATTTTATCACACCGCAGCGCACGCGCCTACAAATAGTTGTCTTGAGCGCCCTATAAAAGCGGCCAGCACGGTCATAAAATGGTTAGGATCGGTGTGCAGGCAAGCAGCGGCGGCTGCGGTCATACTGAAATACTACAAACAACACAGGAAAAGCGGGGCCTCTCATTATGCCATCATGGGTTATCAAGGCGGCCATACAGGGGGCGCTATCGGCTTTGCCACAGCCGCAGCGCTGGAATTACGTCTTTCAACGGCATATCAGCCGGGGACTGCGCCTGAGTGACGCTTATTTCGAGGGAAAACTCGCCATATGTCGGCAGCACCTCACACACCATCACGCGCATCAGCGGCGGCCACCCACGCGCATCGTTGAATTGGGGACGGGTTGGCTGCCCATCGTGCCTATTGGCCTGGCCCTTTCGGGGCCGCATGAAATTCTATCGGTTGACATTAACCCCCTGCTGCGTCCGCAGTTGATCCAGGAGACAATCGCTTACTTCATACATTATGCTGATGCGGGGCGGCTCGATGAACATCTGCCACACCTGGATGCACAGCGCGTTGCGATGCTGCGGCCAAGCCTGGAACAACTACAGCAGGGCGATGTGTTGCGGGCGCTGAGCCTACTGCATATAACGCCGCAGATCGCGGATGCCAGCAGCATAGCCCTTGCGGATATTGACCTGATCGTATCGAATAGCACCCTGGAACACATTCCATACGACACAATCGCGAGCATTTTTCGCAATTTCCGTATGTTGCTCAAACCGCATGGCATCATGAGCCACCTGATTGACCTCTCCGACCACTATTCGCAGTTTGACCGCACCCTGACGCCTTATCACTTCCTGCGTTTTCCGGCGGCGCAGTGGCGCTATTACAACAGCAGCCTGCATTATCAAAATCGGCTACGGATTGCAGATTATCGCCAACTGCACAGCGAGAACGGCTTTCACATCTTGCATGAGGACAATCACTCAGCCGCGTCTGCACTGCCGGATGACCTCAGACTAGCGCCAGAATTCGCGCATTACAGCAAGGATGCGCTACTGGTTACGGCAAGCTGGATGGTATCAAGGCCGAACAGCGCCCAAACGTAACTACTCAGCCCTCACCCCAAACCCCTCTCCCGAACGTGCCTTTGGCACTGGGAGAGGGGCTTTAAACGGCTTGCTTCCCCCTCTCCATTGTTGTCTGGGTATGGTGGGAGAGGG